>JAOACN010000349.1 GCA_026417815.1 Chloroflexaceae bacterium
TGTCATGCCCCCACCAGGGCCGCCACGACCCGCTCCCAGGTGATGCCGGCCACCTTTGGGCGCCCGGCCTGGCCCAGGCGCTCGGCCAGCGCTGCATCGGCGGCCAGCCGATCCAGGGCCTCCGCCAGCGCCACCGGGTCGGGCGGGCAAACCAGGCCGTTGACCCCGCCCTCGACAAACTCCAGCACCCCCCCGGCGTCGGTGGTGGTCACCACGGGGCGCGCCGCGCCAAAGGCCTCGACGGTGGCGAAGCCATAATCTTCGTCAACCGGCGCGTAGAACACCGCCCGCGCCCCGGCGTACAACGCCACCAGTTCGGCGTCGCCGACGAACCCCAGGAACCGCGCCCGCCCCCCAAGACCCAGTTCGGAGGCCAGCCGTTCCAGGCGTTCACGGTCCGGTCCGGTTCCGGCAATGATCAGCGGCGCCGGGAGGCGCATCCGCGCCGCGGCTTCCAGCAGCAAGTCCAGGCGCTTGGCGCGGTCGAGCCGCGCGACGGCGAGCATGTAGTCGCCGTAGGGGCCGGCCCGCAACTGATGGGCATACCGGCTCGGGGGGTAGAGCGGCGTGCTCTCCAGGCCGTTGAAGCGCCGCAGCCGCGCGCTGACGTTGCGCGAGATGCTGTAGCGCGCCCGGCACTCGCCAAGGCCGGCGCGGTCCATGCGCATGATCGCGTCGCGCACCTGGCGGTGTTCGGGGGTGTTGGCGAAATCGCTCAAGGGCGTGCCGTACCAGTCGTAGGCCTGGCGGTGCTGATGCACCAGCCAGACCACCTTGTTCGGGTGGCGCACCAGGTACGAGGGGAACTTGGTGGCGATCACCAGGTCCACCGGCTGCCCGTTGGCGTGGCTGATGTCGAGCAGGCGCCAGGCGAGGGCGCTCTCGGGGATGCGCTCGACGGGATGCCACTGGTAGGGCAGGGCCACCACGTCAACCGTGTGGCCACGGGCCGCCAGGGCCTCGCGCAGCCCCTCGACCAGGTATTCGGCGCCGCCGCGGACGAAAGGCACCTGGGTGGCGCAGATGAGGATGCGTAGGGATTGGGGCATGGGTGGTGTGGGGCATGGGGGTCGCGACGGACCCGTCGGGCTGGCTCTGGGCCGGCCCGTCGGGCCGGCTCTACCCCCGCGCCCCCTCCTGTTCTCACATCACATAGGACCCTGCGGCTGAACCGCTTTGTGCCCGCTGGCGGCCCTGCGCGCCTGTTCCACGGCCTCCAGGCGCGCGCGCAGGGCCGCCTCGGCAGCGACGAGGTGGGGCACGGCCTGCGACAGGGCCTCGTTGCAGGCATTCTGCTGCTCAACAATAGGATTGACCAGCCAGCGCAGGTACTGCCGAATGGCCCGTTGGGTGAGCGCGCGAGCCTGGCCGAGCGGACCGGCGCCGTAGAGGCGCCAGTGGGCGCTGACGGCGCGGCGCAGTTCCAGTTGCTCGATCAGGCCGCTCAGGTCGGCGGTGGAGGGCGGCGCCGGCGTTGACGGCTCGGCCTCACCGGGAGGAGGAGCGTCACCAGTGGGGGCGGGAGGTGGTTGCTGGCGCTCCAGGTCGGCAATCCGGGCGCGCAACTCGGTGTGCGACTCGATCAGCAGGCGCAGCGCCCGCGCCGCGCTGTCGTTGAAGGCGTTTTGCTGCTCGACAATCGGGTTGATGTACCAGCGCAGCCCCCGACGGACGACCTTGTGCACGAGGATCCAGGCCCGCTCGTACAGGGTGCGACCCTCCAGAGGCCAGTGGGCGCTCACTACACGGGTGATCTCGAGTTGCTCGGCGGCGTGGCGCAGTTCGCGCTCAATGGCGCTCAGGGCCGAGCCGGCTTCCGCAGCGCCGCGCTGCGCCCATTGCGCGCGCACTTCGGCCCGCAGGGCCTCAAGAATGGCGGCGACATCGGGGGGAGGATCTGTTGATGGCATCATGGATTTTGGATTTTAGATTGCGGATTTTGGATTGGGCGCGGTGAAGATGCACGAGGTTGATGTCGGTTGATGCCCGAGCGGGTTGCCTGGAACCGTGCGCTGTTCCCTTCAGGCCACTATTGTACACCAACCGGCATCCTCGTGATCCTGTGCTAGACTACGGGCCACGGACACGCACCAACGGACCACTGCCCATGCGACTCCCCGGCGCGATCTTCCTGCTGCTCTGCGGCTTCTATCTGCTCACCATGAGCGGCCATACCTACTCGCCGGACGAAGAAACCATGCTCGCGGTGACCCGCGGGCTGATCGAACGGCGCGATGTGGCCGTGGTGGTGGAGGATGGCGCGCCAGTAGCGGCGTTACGACCGGGGCGCGATGGAGGGCGCTACTCGCCCTACGGCGTGCTTCCCTCGCTCCTGGCAGTGCCCCTGCACCTCCTGGGCAACCTGGTTGCGCCTGCGGGGCCACCCGCCGACTACGCGACCCGCTTCGCCGTCACGGCGCTC
>JAOACN010000369.1 GCA_026417815.1 Chloroflexaceae bacterium
GCCCTCCCAGGAACTCCTGGTGTGCATGTCCGGACGTTGCCGCCCGCCCCATAGGGAGGGTCTGGGAGGGCGTAGCCCTCGCAGGAGCTCCTGGTGTGGAAGTCCGGCCGTTGCCGCCCGCCCCATAGGGAGGGTCTGGGAGGGCGTAGCCCTCCCGGGAACTCCTCCTTTCGTTCCGGTGTTGGGAGGCGAAGCCCCACAGGATTCTGGTACAATCTAAAAGAACGAGAGCAAACCAACCCCCCGGAGAGCGAAGCCCCACCCATGCACAGCCACACCATCACCATTGACGGCTACCGGTTGCACCTGCTCGAAGCCGGTCACGGCCCTGCCGTCCTGTTGCTCCACGGCTTTGCCGGCTCATCCGAGGACTGGCGCCCGACGGGCCGGCTGCTGGCGCGGGCGGGGTACCGCGCCATCGCCGTTGACGGCCTGGGCTTCGGGCGCTCCGACAAACCTGCCGATGCGCCCTACTCGCTGGAACTGTCGGCCCACCTCTACGCCCGGCTGATCGAACGCCTCGGGGCCGGAGCGGCGCACGTGGTGGCCCACTCGATGGGAGGCAAATACGCCATCGCCACGGCCCTGCTGCACCCCTCAGTCGCGCGCAGTCTCACCCTGGTGGGCAGCGACGGCTTCAGCGAACCCTCGCCACTGACGCGGGCCGGAGGCTGGCCGCTCGTCGGCCCGGGGCTGCTGTGGCTCTCGGCGCGACCGGCGATGGTGCGGGCCATGCTTAGCGCCGCCTTCTACGCCCCCGAACACCACGTCACCGCCGAGATCCTCGAACGGGGCCGGGCCGCCCTCATCGGCGCCGACAACCGCCGCGCCCTGACCGCCCTCAGCCGCCGCTACGACGCCACCGACCTGGGGCGCACCGGCCTGCGCGACCGCCTCGGCGACCTGCGCCTGCCCACCCTGCTGGTCTGGGGCGAAGCCGATCGGGTCTTTCCCCTGGAGACCAGCCAGCGGGCGCTGGCCATCCCCGGCGCGCGGCTGGTCGTGTTTCCGCGCTGCGGCCACTTCCCGCAGATCGAGGCGGCGCGCGCCTTTCACGGCCTGCTCCTCGGCTTCCTCGCCGGCGTCGAGCGCGCTACCCTCGCCGCCGCCGAAGCATCGCGATGAGCTTGCGCGCCTCTACCAGCCAGAGCACGCTGCTGGCAACTCCCAGGCAGATCAGCCAGTCGCTCACGGTCAGCGGCACGGTGTTGAAGGGTCGCTGCAACCCGGGCAGGTAGACCACCAGCGCCTGCAGCGCGAGCGACAGCGCCACCGCGCCCCATAACCAGGGGTTGCTGAACAGACGATCAAAGGCGCTCCGCTCATCCGAGCGGGCGTTGAGCACATTGAACAACTGGAACAACACCAGGGTCGTGAAGGCCATTGTCTGGGCATAGGCCAGATCCCCTGTCCCGGCAATCAGGCCGCCAGGCAAGGCCCGGTCCATCACCGCCAGGGTGCCGACGGCCATAATCAAGCCGACGAAAAAAATGGTGAACCACATCTGGCCGGTGATCACCGGAGTGCGCGGATCGCGCGGCGGGCGCTCCATCACCTGCGGGTCGGCCGGTTCGAGACCCAGGGCCAGGGCCGGCGCGGCGTCGGTCAAAAGGTTGATCCACAGGATCTGCGTGGCCAGCAGGGGCGCTGCCAATCCACTCCCTTCGGGGGGCCGCAGCCCGATCAGGGCCGCCAGGGTCACCCCGCCGAACATTGTCAGCACTTCGCCGATGTTGGAGGAAAGGAGGTAGCGTAAAAACTTTTGAATGTTGGCAAAGATCGAGCGACCCTCTTCCACGGCTGCGACGATCGAGGCAAAATTGTCGTCGGTGAGGATCATATCCGCGGCGCCCTTGCTCACATCGGTGCCGGTGACACCCATCGCCACGCCGATGTCCGCCGCCTTGAGCGCCGGGGCGTCGTTGACCCCATCGCCGGTCATGGCCACAATCGCCCCGTCGGCCTTGAGCGCCCGCACCAGGCGCAACTTGTGTTCCGGGGCCACCCGGGCAAAAACCGAAGACGCGCCCAGAACGCGCTGCAACTCCGTATCGTCCATCTGCTGCAGGGCGCTGCCGGTCACCGCCGGCTGGCCAGGCGCGCCGATGCCCGCCTCGGCGGCGATCGCGGCGGCGGTGCGCGGATGGTCGCCGGTGATCATAATCGGGCGGATGCCCGCCCGTTTCGCCTGCGCCACAGATGGGCGCGCCTCGGGGCGCAGCGGGTCAATCAGCCCCAGCACCCCCAGGAAGACCAGGGACCGCTCGATCTCCTCGTTCAGTTGACCGCTGGCCGCGTCACGGGCCAGGGTACGGTAGGCCACTCCGAGGGTGCGAAGGGCCTGATCGGCCAGGGCCTCGACGCAGGCCAGGATCTCGCGGCGGCGCTCCTCGGTTAGCAGACGCACGTCACCGTCCAGGCCGACACGTTCATGGTCGCAGCGGGCGAGCAGAATATCGGGCGCGCCTTTGGTGAAGACGATCACCCGCTCCTTCTCCTGGTCAACGTGGGCCGTGCTCATCAACTTGCGCTCGGAGGTGAAGGGCACCTCGCCCACGCGGGGAAAGCGCTCGTCCAGTTCCGCATCGGTCAGGCCCACCCGGCGCGCCGCCACCAGCAAGGCGCCCTCGGTCGGATCGCCGCGAATGATCAGGCGCCCGTCCTCCTCCACCAGCCGCGCGTTGTTGGCCATATGCGCCGCGCGCAGTGCCTTCCGCACCTCCTCGCGCAGCGCCGCATCGGTCACGGGCCGGCCGTCCATTTTCAGCGTCCCCTCCGGCCCCTCGCCTTCCCCGGCGAGATCCACCCGGCCGCTGGGGGTTACCACCGCCCGCACGGTCATCTCGTTGCGCGTAAGCGTGCCGGTCTTATCCGTGCAGATCACCGTGGTCGAGCCAAGCGTTTCAACCGACGAGAGCGTGCGGACGATCACGTTGCGCCGGGCCATCCGCTGCATGCCGAGGGAAAGCACGATGGTGGTGATCGCGGTCAGACCCTCGGGCACGGCCGCGACCGCCAGGCTGACACCCAGGATCAGCACATCCACCAGGTCGCTCAGGCGCCAGGCGCCATTCACCAGGATCAGCGTCACGCTCATCACCACGGCGATGCCAATCACCGCGCCGCCAAGGAAGCGACCTACCCGCGCCAGTTCCTTCTGCAACGGCGTTGGTTCACTCTCGGTCTGTTGCAGGGTGCCGGCGATCTTGCCAATCTCGGTCCGCGGGCCGGTGGCGGTCACTACGGCGCGTCCCCGGCCCGAAGCCACCGCCGTGCCGCTGAAGAGCATATTGTGGCGGTCGGGGATGGCCACCTCGGCAGCGATCGGGAGGCTGTCCTTGCTGACGCTGGCGCTCTCGCCGGTCAGCGCGGCCTCGGCAACCCGCAGAGCGATCGACTCGATGAGCCGCGCGTCGGCGGGCACGGTATCGCCTTCTTCGATCAGCAGAATATCGCCAGGCACCACCTCAGCGGCGGCGATGGTCTGCGGGCGTCCATCGCGCAGCACACGGGCCTGGGGCGCGGCCATGGCGCGGAGAGCCGCTACGGCCTGCTCGGCGCGGCTCTCCTGCACGAAGCCCAGCACACCGTTCAGGAGCACGATGGCCAGGATGGTCAGGGCCTCGAAGGGGAGCGGATCGGCCCGCTCGATCAGCCAGACCAGAAACGAAATCAGCGTGGCCGCCAGCAGCAACCCGGTCAACGGATCGCGAAACTGGCCCAGAAACCGCAGCCAGAGCGGGGGCGGCGGCGCCTCGGGCAACTCGTTGCGCCCGTGGCGCTCAAGACGCGCCCGGGCCTCGGCGGGGTCCAACCCGCGAGCCGGATCAACTTCCAGCGCCGCAAGCACCTCGGCCACCGGACGCTGATAGGCCCGTTCCAGTTCTTCGATGGTGATCATCACGCTACGCTGCTTCCCCGCGAAGGTGTCCTCGCCCATAAGGCCGAAGCACTGGCTGCGCCAGTGCTTCGGCCCAACTACGCCACGCCCTGACCGTGCACCCGTCGCACCGTCACGCGCACCGAGGCGCGCGGGGCATCGGGGCGCCGGGCCAGCCACTCCTCCACCCGTTCGGGGCCGAGGTAGCGCAGCGCCAGCCGGCGGCGCAACTCCGGGTCCGCCGGTTCAACCACGGCAACCCCGCTCAGCGAAAGGTAGCGCACCCCATCCTCGATCGTCACCGCGATGGTCGGATTGCGGCGCAGGTTGCGCGCCTTGACGCTCTCGGCGCCAATGCTGAAGCGGATCTGCTCCCCCTCCAGCAGATACCAGACGACCGTCTGGTGAATGCTGCCATCGGGATTAAGCGTGCCGATGACCGCATAGTGCCGTCCCTCGAGAAACTCCCGTTGCCGCTCCGTCAGAAGCATTCCAGTACCTCCACCCGGTCCTCAGCCATGGACGCGCTGTATTGTACCCCGAAACGGCAGAGGGGGATGGGGAAACCAGGTTTCCCCACACCCCTCCACCTGGCGCGGCGGGACGCGGGTCGTGTCCTCGCCACGGGCGGAGGGAAGCCGAGGCCCCTCAAATTGTGAACACACGTACTACCGCGCCGCAGTGCGTTAGATTCGCTGTTTCTTTACCAGAGAGGGGTTGACTTTAACCGTTGCATAATGCTATAGTAACAGCGGCAAAGTGAATGGGGTGCCATGTTCGCGTCCCTCCAAGGTGTGAACTGAAATGGGGTTTGAGTGCTTATGCTCGACCCCATCTTCTTGCGAGCAACGACACACCCGGTCGGCGCGAAGGGCCTGAGCGGACCATATACCCGCTCCGGCCCTATTACGTTCCCCTGGTTCGCTATGCGGGATATTCGTATCCCGAAGCACAGAGTAGCGAGTTTCGGAAAACGGCAGGCCATTGTATTCAATGGAAAAGGCAGGAAACGCTTGACAGTGGGTGTATTATGTTAATTACACCGGGGCGCGGCGCAGGGCCGTCAGGCGTACCTGAGGACGAGGATGGTACCGCAGAATAATGCATCCACACAGGAGTCGGGGCCGATGAGTGAGCAGTTGCTTGAGCTGGCGCGGCAGCGCGGCTTTGTGACCTACGGCGATATCCTTGAAGTCTACCCGCAACCCGAACTGCACGTCGCCGAGGTTGATCAACTCTATGCCCGCCTGCAGGCAGAGGGCATCAAGGTAGTTGAGTCGGCCGCCGATGTTGAGCAGAACTCTGGCCACGGTGAAGAGGAAACGCTGAGCGAACTGCCCGATCTCGCCGAGATCGCCTTCGATGATCCGGTGCGGATGTACCTCCAGGAGATTGGCCAGGTTCCCCTGCTGACCGCGGAGCAGGAGGTTGAACTGGCCCAGGCGATGGAAGCGGGTGACCTGGCCCGCCAGCGGCTCGAACGCGAGGAGTACGAGAATGGTCATGAGAAGGCCGTCCTCGAACGGGCCTTCGCCAAGGGCCAGGAGGCGCGCCAGCATCTGATCCAGGCCAATCTGCGCCTGGTGGTCTCGATCGCCAAGAAGTACACTTCCTATGGCCTGACCATGATGGATCTGGTCCAGGAAGGCAACATCGGTCTGATGCGTGCGGTTGAGAAGTTTGACTATAAGAAGGGCCATAAGTTCAGCACCTATGCCACCTGGTGGATCCGCCAGGCGATTACCCGCGCCATCGCCGACCAGAGC
>JAOACN010000533.1 GCA_026417815.1 Chloroflexaceae bacterium
AGATGTGTATAAGAGACAGGTTCGCTATCACGGATGCCGCGAAACCGCTGGATCTTGCCATCCAGGAGAATGTCACCCTGGTAGGTGCCGTAGGGATACACTCCGCTAAGCACTTTCATCAGCGTGGACTTCCCCGCGCCATTTTCCCCCACCAGACAGTGGATCTCACCGCTGGTAACGCGAAAACTGACATTGTTCAGGGCCTTCACGCCAGGAAACTCTTTGGTGATGCCCCTCATCTCCAGAATGGGCGTGCTCATACGACTACAGGCTCCTCGGGCTATACTGTTCCACCGCTACGACCATGGTTTCGCTGCGCGGCCGTTTGACATTACGGGTTGGGGGAAGTGCAGAAGGCGCGGCCCTCTCAGCCCCCCTCGGGCGAGGGGTGGGGAAAGCAGGGTTCCCCAGCCCCTCCACGCAGCGTAGACGTCGCCAGCGCGTATCCTCAGAGGAACAACGATCAACCTGCCTACAGGCCGGTGAAATCACTGGCCTGGTAGTACCCGGAGTCGATCAACACTTCCTTGACGTTTGACCGATCGACCGTCACCACTGGCGACTGAATGGCGGGCACGTCAATCTTGCCATTGTTGTACGCGCCTCGGGCCGCCGGTGTCTCGCCCTTGAGTAGGGCGATGCTGGCGCTGATCGCGTCATTGACCAGGACGCGGACGTCCTTGAAGACCGTCATGGACTGCTTGCCATCAATGATATACTGCACCGAAGCCTTCTCGGCGTCCTGACCAGTGACGAAGAACTGGGTAACATCAGGATCGGCGGCAAACACATCGGCGATGGCGCGGGCGGTGCCATCATTAGGCGCCAGGATGAACACCGTGCCCTTGTCGGCCGCAGTGGCAGCGGTCAGGTTGGATTCGGCCAGGGTCTTGGCGGTGTTGAAATCCCAGTTGGTCGTAATCTGGCCGATGATGCGCGCCTGCTCGTCACGCGTCAGGTTGGGCTTGCTGGAGAGGGCCACGGCCTCGCTGGAGTTCTTCACCACGAAGGTGCCATCGGCAATCCTGGGTTGCAGCACGCTCCAGGCGCCCTCGAAGAAGATGAAGGCGTTGTTGTCGGAAGCTGCGCCGGCGTAGAGATAAAGGGGATTGCCCGTGCCGGTAGCGTTGTCAACCAGGAACTGGGCTTGCTGAGCGCCAACGGCAAAGCTATCGAAGGTGACGTAGTAATCAACCGCGTCGGTTTCGCGAATCAGGCGGTCGTAGGAAATCACCCGCACACCCGCAGCGCGGGCAGCGTCGGCGGCGGCGGCGGCCGCGGTGCCATCGTGAGGACAGATCACCAGCACCTTGATCCCTTTGGTGATCAGCGACTCCACATTGGCCTTTTCGCGGGCCGAGTCGCCCTGGCTAAACAGGATCTCAACCTGGTAACCAGCCTGGTTCAGAGCTTCTTTGAAGCGCGTTTCGTCCTGGATCCAGCGGGGTTCGTCACGGGTTGGCAGCACGATGCCAACGGCCAGTTGTTGTTCAGCGGGCTGGGTGGCAGCGCCGCCAGCCGGAGCGGAGGGGGTTTGCTGCCCACAGGCAGCGAGGATCAGGGTCGCAAGCAGCGCGAAGAGCCAGGCTACACCTTTGTACCGCATAATGTCCTCCCAGACAGTGTGTGAATTGTCACTCCGTGCGTGCCAGTGTGGCGCTCACTCCTCTCGGGCGCGAACCTCCTTTCATCACTCGTGAGGCGCCTGGATACCGACGCCCGTCGTACACGATTGTAGGAGGCGGATCGGGCCAATCTCAACCCCGATCCCCCCACGCACCCGGAGTAGATACCCCGATCCGGGTTAGGGGAAAACCCTTGACGGAAATATGTGTGCTGCCAGAAGGGTCTGGGAGGGCCGCGCGCTCCCGGGAATATCTGTTTTGCATACCGTTCGTGGCGGCGTGGCCACGAACGTAGCCTGCGCGCACCTAGCCGAGAGCGTCGTCAATCAACTCGCGCAGGGCAGCCGCGTCCAGATCCTTTTTGTCGAGGAAGGCCACGGCGCCGGCTTGCATCCCCTGGCGATGGAACTCACGGTCGGGATAGGCGCTAAAGAGCACGATCCGCGTTGCGGGGGCCGCGGTATGGAACTGCCGGGCGCACTCGATGCCGCTTTCGTCGCCCAGCACCACGTCTATCAGCGCCAGGCCAGGAGCGGCGACGCGCGCCACATGCAGCGCGGCCTGGATCGTGTCCGCCTCGTAGATGGTAAGACTCGGATAGGCCCGAGCCACCATCCGGCGCAACTGCGTTCGGTAGCGCACACTGTCATCAACGATCAGCAGCGCCTGCCGGATGGACGCCGCGCCTTCCGGATCCTTCCTGGCAACGTGGGCGGCGTGCCCGACCAGCGCGGGGTGCTGGTGGATATAATGCACTGCCTCCAGACGGCTCTGCACACCCAGGTGCCGGTAGAGTCGCGTCAGGTGGTTCTCGACCGTTTTGATGCTGAGACCGCTCCTCCGGGCGATCGCCTGGTTGTCAAGCCCCTCCTGAAGATAGCCCAGCAATTCGCGCTGCCGGGCCGTGAGCGCCGGAGCAGGCTGCTCGTGCAACCGGATCAGCTTCTCCACCAGGGGACTGCAGATCCACCGCTCCCCGGCCAGCACTCGCTGTACGGCCAGCCGCAGGTCGCTCAACGGTTGATCCTTCAGATGATACCCGTTCACTCCCGCGCCAAGCAAACCCTGCACATACACATCGTCATCGTAGGCGCTCACCACCAGGATCTTCAACCCAGGATAGCGCGCCCGGATCGCGCCGATATCCGCGATAGGCTCAAATCCAGGCATTGTTATGTCAAGCAACAGACAGTCTGGTTCCAATTCGGCCAGCGCCGTGTGCAACCCGGGACCATCCCCGACCTCGCCTACCACGACGACGCCAGGCAGATCGGCGAGCGCGTGGGCAATGCCCGAACGTACTACGGCATGGTCGTCGGCGAGCAGCAAACGTGTTGTGGTCATACCAATCCTCGGAAGTGCTTCCCTCACGCCCCCTACGCAAACGTGAACAACGCCCCCGCCCCCCAGCCTGACAATTGACGTATCTCCCGCCCGGCCTTAGAATAGCGCCAATTTCCGCCAATGATTGCCGGACCGCTTATGACAACGCAGGACTGGATCGGGCTGGGGGCCTCCTACGCCTACGCGACCGGGTTGCTCGTGCTGGCTGAGGTGATCCGCCGCTGGCGCGGCTATCCGCAGGATTTCACCCGCAAGATCGTCCATATCGGCGCGGGTATGTGGGTCTTTGGCGTTCTGGCCCTCTTCGACACCTGGTACATCGGCATTATTCCCTTCGCTTCGTTCATCATTATCAACTATATCCTGTGGCGCTACAAGGTGCTGCAGGCGATGGACGCTCCCGATAGTTCCCCCGGAACGGTCTACTTCGCCCTCTCGATCACTCTGCTCTTCCTGGCCTTCTGGCGCACCAACTCGCCCGACGACAAGGGCTTCATCGCCGCTGCCGGCACCATGGCCATGACCTGGGGCGACTCGATGGCGGCGATCATTGGCAAACGCTTTGGACGGCATCGCTACCACGTCGCCGGTGGCACGCGCTCGTGGGAGGGGTCGGCGGCGATGCTTGTCGCCTCGGCGATCTCCATGTTCCTGACGCTCGTCCTCGTGCCCGGATCGGCCCTCGGCCCCCTGACGCCGCCCCTCGCCGCTGGCGTCGCCATCGCCGCCGCGCTCACGGGCGCGCTGGTCGCCGCAGTTGCCGAGGCCTTCTCCCCCGCCGGCACCGATAATCTTAGCGTCCCGCTCCTCGCGGGGGCCGTGGTGTTCGGGGTCGTGACACTGGTCGGGTAGGCCAGAGATTGGCTGCGCCAATCCTTCGGCCTGTACATACCCGCGCCGTTGTGTTCGGTATCGTAACGGTCCTCGGGTAGAATGGCCCTGCCGCCGGTCCAGGCAATGCTCCCGACCGGCCCAGCCAGGCAGCTACCATCGCGCATGCGTGTTGCCCCTGCGCCTTGCGCCAGAGAGGATCGCGTGGAAAGTCTGCGTATTCCCATCCTGAAAATCGGCGACATCTTAATCGCCTCGATCCAGGTAAACCTGCACGACGCTTCGGCCGTCCAGTTCAAAGATGATCTCCTGGAGAAGATCCACGCCACCCGCGCCAAAGGGGTGATCATCGACCTCACCGCGCTGGATCTGGTGGATAGCTTCATCGGTCGCCTCATCGCCGACATCGCCGCCATGGCCGGCTTGATGGGCAGCCGCGTTGTCATCACGGGCCTGCAACCCGCGGTCGCCATTACGCTTGTTGAACTTGGACTCGAGCTGCCGCGCGTGATTACCGCCCTGAACCTCGAAAAGGGCCTTAGCGTGCTGCAGGGGATTACCGCGGAGAGCGGCGATGGGGCAGCCTAAATCAGCGGTCATCCGCAGCGACCTCGACATTGTGATCGCCCGCACGATGGCTCGCGACATGGCCAGGGCCCTGGGTTTCAGCGCGATTGACCAGGCGCGCATCGCCACTGCCGTGAGCGAACTGGCACGCAATATCTACCTCTACGCCGGCACCGGAACGGTCACGGTGCGCGAGGTTGAGAAGCTCGGTCGCAAAGGGATCGAGATTGTCTGCGAGGATCAGGGGCCCGGCATCCCCGATATTGACCTGGTGATGCAGGACGGCTACACCACCTCGCGCGGCATGGGCATGGGGCTTCCCGGCGCCAGGCGCCTGATGGACGATTTTTCCATCCAATCCCAGGTTGGCGTCGGCACGAAGATCGTCCTCCGTAAGTGGCGAAGTTGAGCCATCGCGGGACGTCAACGGTCACGGAGAAATGAAGGTCGCCGGGAGGGCTTTGCCCTCCCGGACCCTCCCGTGCACGTCCTTTGAAGGAACCGTATGCTGAACCTGGACGATCACCCGCACCGGCGCTACAATCCGTTGACCGACGAATGGGTGGTGGTCTCGCCCCACCGCACGAAACGCCCCTGGTTGGGCCAGGTGGACCCCCCTCCGTCCGATGACCGGCCACCCTACGATCCCACGTGCTACCTCTGCCCCGGCAATGCCCGCGCCGGCGGGGTCACGAATCCAGATTATACAAGCACATTTGTTTTTAATAATGATTTCGCTGCGCTTCTCACAAACGATTTTTCTGATGATATCGCCATCGGCTATGCGGACGGCAGCCCCCTGCTGCGGGCGGCACCGGCCCGCGGCATCTGCCGGGTGGTATGTTATTCGCCTCGGCACGATCTGGCCCTGCCTCAACTCTCGCCAGCCGAACTTCGCGCCGTCGTTGATACCTGGACCAACCAGTATCAGGAGCTTGGCGCCATACCCTGGGTGCGCCATGTGTTGATCTTCGAGAACCGCGGCGCGATGATGGGCGCCTCGAATCCGCATCCCCACGGCCAGATCTGGGGCACGGCGTTCCTGCCGGTGCAGTTTGCCCGCGAGCACGCTTCCCAGCAACGCTACCTCGCCGCCCACGGGCGCGACCTGCTGGGCGATTACCTGGCGCTGGAACTCCAGCGGGAAGAACGCCTCGTCTGCCAGAACGCGCACTTCGTCGCCCTGGTGCCCTTCTGGGCCGCCTGGCCCTTCGAGACGATCGTGATCGCCCGCGATCCGCTCCCGTCCCTCGCCGCCCTCGACTCCGCCGGGCGCGATGGGCTGGCGAGCATCCTGAAGGAACTGATCACTCGCTACGATGCCCTCTTCCAGACCGCCTTCCCCTACTCGATGGGTTTCCACCAGGCGCCCACCGATGGAGAGCCGCATCCGTCCTGGCGCCTCCACGCCCACTTTCTGCCGCCCCTGCTGCGCTCCGCCACCATCCGCAAGTTCATGGTCGGCTTCGAGATGCTCGGCGAACCCCAGCGCGACCTGACCCCCGAACAGGCTGCCGCGCGCCTCCGCGCCGTGTTCTGATTTTGGATTTTGGATTTTGGATTGGGTGCGGGACGGCTGGACGTGGTCAACTGCACCACGAAATCCAAAATCTCAAATCCAAAATCCAAAATTCACCGACACGGGGGCGCGCCGATCGCCGGGCGCGTGGGCGGGATGTCCAGGGGGGCCGCGGCGGCCCAGGCCGCGCTGACGGGCAGCGCGGCGACGCGCAACTCGCTCAGCGAGAGGCTCAGGCGCCGGCCATCGGCCACGTTCTCCGCCAGGCTCTCCAGGGTCAGCGTCGTCTGGCCAGGGGGGAGCATGAGTTGCAGGGCGACGGTCCGGTCGTAGGGCGCAGCGGGCACGGTTAATTCGATCAAGCGCCGATCGCCGAGCCGGACCCGCAGGGGTCGCGGCGCGCCGTAGGCGGTGACGCGCCAACTGAGCGCCACGACCGACCGCTCCCGCGCCAGCAGCAGCAACTCGGCGCGCTCGCCCATCCAGCGCCAGCGCCGCGCCCCCTCGCGCTCGGCTTCGTACCAGCCCGCGCCCGGTGCCACTACCGGCCGGGCCGCCGCCGGGTCCACCGCGTAGATCTCGCGCCTGTCGTTCGCGCTGAAGCGGCTGATGCCGGGAACGGCCAGTTGCTCGCGCAACCGCCGCTGGTCCACGCGCGGCAGTTGGGTCAGGTCCAGCACGACGAAGCGCGTGCCCAGGCTGGCCAGTTCGGCGGCAGGGTCGAGGGGCATGATGTCCGGGATCGGTTCGGCGGCCAGCCACAAGTCGCGGGTGGCTGAGGAAGCCGCGACGATGGGGTAGAAAGGGATGCGGGCCAGGTAACCGCCCATGATCGGCCGGCCGTGGCAGATCTGGTTGAGCAGGCCCACACTGTCGTTGAGCCGGGGCGGCAGATCCAGCACCGCGCCCGGAGTGGGATCGACGTTGAGGGCCAGGCTCTCCGGCGCGGCGCGCAGGCGCATCAGCGGCCAGGGCGCCACCAGGCTCTCGATGACTACCAGCGCCGCCAGGATTGGCGCCCAGCGAACGGCGCCCCTACTCTCAGAGGTAGGGTTTTTCGAGGGAGAAGGGGTTTTCATACGCTGGTGATCCTCACCCCCCTGCCCCCCTCTCCCGCGCGCGGGAGAGGGGGGAACCGGGTTTCCTGATGCCCCGGAAGGGGAATGCGAGACGAGGCCGCGCCAGAAAACCCCAGACCCGCGAGCGGCGCCCATCGCCCCGCCTTCGGTCGCTGGCGCGCGCAGGGCGGTGATGCCGAGGGCGACCAGGACGGCGACGGGGATGAGCATGAGGGCGACGAAGATTGCCGGGCGGCTGCTGTTGCGGAAGGGGCCGAAGAGGTCGAGGAGCAGGAACGGCCCCGGCACGGCGCTTTCGGCGGCCGTGAGGCGCAGTTGCGGCCCCATCGCCAGCAGCAGCATCAGCAGGGCCAGCAGCCCCCAGGGCC
>JAOACN010000534.1 GCA_026417815.1 Chloroflexaceae bacterium
GCTCCAGGATTACCACTATGTCTACGAGCCGCCGACCGACGCCGAGGTGCGGATCCAGGCCGCCCGCTGTATGGACTGCGGCATCCCCTACTGTCACATTGCCTGCCCCGTAGGCAATTTCATTCCCTGGTGGAACGACCGGGTAACCGAGGGCAACTGGGAAGAGGCCCTGGCGCAGCTCCACCGCGACAACAACTTTCCCGAGTTTACCGGTCACCTCTGCCCGGCCCTCTGTGAAGGTTCCTGCTCGCTGGCGCTCTCGTTCGAGCCGGTCGCGATCCGCATGGTCGAGCTGCGCATCATCGAGTGGGGCTTCGAGCACGGGTTGGTGCGGCCCCAGCCCCCGCGCCGCCTGACCGGCAAGCGTGTGGCGATTGTCGGTTCAGGGCCGGCAGGTCTGGCCGCGGCGCAGCAACTGCGGCGCAAGGGCCACGCGGTAACGGTCTTTGAGCGCGATGATCGGATCGGCGGGTTGTTGCGCTACGGCATTCCCGATTTCAAGCTGGAGAAGTGGATCCTCGACCGGCGCCTGGCGCAGTTGGAAGCCGAAGGGGTGGTCTTCCAGCCGGGCGTCAATGTCGGGGTGGATGTGCCAGCCGACGAACTGCGCCGCGAGTTTGACGCCCTCCTGCTGGCCGGCGGCGCGCAGCAGCCGCGCGACCTGGCCGTCGAGGGGCGTGAGTTGCGCGGCGTCCATTTCGCGATGGAGTTCCTCACCCAGCAGAACCGCCGGTGCGCCGGCTTGCCGCTTACCACGGCGCCGATCGACGCGCGCGGCAAACACGTGCTGGTGATCGGCGGCGGCGATACTGGCGCCGACTGCGTTGGCACCGCCTTGCGCCAGGGCGCGGCCTCAGTGACCTCATTTGAATTGCTGCCCCGTCCGCCGCTCCGGCGTGCTCCCGATAACCCCTGGCCCGAGTGGCCGCGGATCCTGCGCACCTCCTCTTCGCATGAAGAGGGTGGAGAGCGCCGCTACAGCATTCGCACCCGGCGCCTGATTGGCGATGCGACCGGCCAGGTCACGGCGGTGGAGGCCGTCGAGGTGCGCTGGCGCCCCGATGCCAATGGACAGCCGCGTATGGAGGACGTGCCCGGTAGTGAGTTTACTCTGCCCTGCGACCTGGTGCTGCTGGCGATGGGCTTCGTGGGCCCGCGGCCCGATGGCCCCATCGCCCAGTTGGGGCTCGAGTTGACCTCCCGCGGCGGGGTGGCCACCGATGAACACAAGATGACCTCGGCGCCCGGCGTCTTCGTCGCTGGCGATATGCGCCGCGGCCAGTCGCTGGTGGTCTGGGCGATTGCCGAGGGCCGCGCCGCCGCCGAGAGTATCCATTGCTACCTGATGGGGTAGAAGGCCCCGCAGAAAAGGCCAGGGAGGGCGAAGCCCTCCCTGACCATAGCAGGGGTGTGGGGAAACCTGGTTTCCCCACACCCCTCCACCTCTACTTTGTCACTTGCCGCGGCTTCCCCTGGGAGGAGGTTCGGAGGGGTGTAACCCCTCCGAATCTCCCCTCAGGGGAAGTCTCGTTGTAGTATCAGCCCTCGTGGCGTTGCAATTCGCCCTCCTTGCAGCGCGGGCAGTGGGTGGGCTTGCCGAAGAAGCGTTGGCGTGGAGCGTTCATCTCGACCAGGCAGCGCCCGCAATAAAAGAAGCCGCGCGAGCGGCAGCGGGAATTCTTGCAGGAGTAAAACTCACGGCGATCAAAAATTGACTCATTCGAGTGGCCGCAGCGCACGCATTGCAACTTTGTTTTGACGAGGGCTGCCATAGGGTTTTCTCCGAAGGGCGGAAGAACGCTTGTGAGTATATAGTAGTACGGCGACAGAAACACTGGATGAACAATGCCCCGCGAAAATGATGAAAATGTGTTTATCCCCTCGTCGGGGAAGATCGGGGAGGGCGCAGCCCTCCCGGACCTTCCCGGATTCCTCTCCTGTACTACGCCGAGACCCCGTCTCAACGGGGCGGCAGGACCCCGCAGGATTTCCCGCTCCGGTGCGGCGAAGCCCCGTCGAACGTTCGTATTAAGGAAAGTTTCATTGTAGTACTATTACTACAACGAGACTTCTTCTTGGCGGGGGTACGGGGGCCGCAGGCCCTCCGAACCTCCCCTACAATGAGAAGTCTCGTTGTCGTACCATAGCGTTTCGCGAAAAGGTTGACCCGTAACGATGGCGGCGCGAGCGCAGCGAGCCACACGGCTGAGTGTCCTAAGTGGATCAATCTTTCCGGTCAGTGCTCTAATCTCCCCAGTAGCTCACCAGGCGCCCCTGGGCATCATAGAGCGCCCCCGGGTCGCGTTCGCTGTTGTTCCAGATGTTCGCTTCCGGCCCCGGGAAGGCGCGCGTTTCGCCAGGGGCGAGGACGCCGCCGATGGGGTGCTCCTGCCCGCCCTTGATGCTGCACATGCGCCAGCCGGTCAGATCTACTGCGGTGTCACTGACGTTACGCAGCGTCACCGTCTCGGCGCGCTTGTCAATGGCGATGATCCGCACCGGTGTCTCGGGCGCTACACCTGGCCCGGGGTCGTCGGCGCAACTCCGGAAGCCGGGGCCGCCCCCCAGCGGCGGGTTGGTGGGAGCGGGGGGCGCTTCAGGGTTGCGCTGGCCATTGCACGTCGCCAGTGACCACAGACCGCGGCCCTCGGCGCGGGCGCGAGCCTCGGCAGCCTTGAACGGGGCCTGGTAGCGGTAGGGCGCAGCGAAGGTGTACTCGAAGGCGTATCCCTGGTCAATCAGTTCGTAGTTGGCCATGCGCCCGTCGGGTAACCACAGGTAGCGCAGCAGCCGCCCGAAGCGGTCGCGGTCGGCCTGGCTGCTGTCGGCTTCCAGAAAGACTGTCTGGCCGGCGAGGAGTTCGCTGGCTCTGGCCGCTGCCTCGCGCCCGAAGCATTCCACCTGCTGGCGCGGGTCCACGCTCTCCGGGGTGTCAATGCCGATCAGCCGTACCCGTTCGACCTGCCCGTTGATCCGCACGTCCACCGTGTCGCCGTCCACCACGTTGACCACCTGGCCGGCTGGCAGGCCCTCGGGGCGGGTCAGGCCAGAGGTCGCACCCCGCGCCTGCAAGACTTCACGGCCCAGCAGGCCCAGCAGCACGGTATTGGGGCCGATCTCCGGGTGCAGTTCGAAGCGCCGGCGCTCGAAGTACTGCACGGTGAACGGACGTCCCTCAACCTCGGCGGTGAACTCGCCGGTCAGGGGCAACCCGAAGCGCTCCAGGCCGCCGTTGGCGCGCCAGAAGCGCAGGAAGGCTCCGCAGACCTGATGTCCGGTTTCAGGGAAGACGGCGCAGCCCGGTCTGGCTGCGCCGCCGGGGCCCGGCTGCCAGGGTGTGCCCAGTTGCTCCAGACGCTCGGCGCCCAGCCGCCCGGCGGTTACGCGCCCGTCGGGCTGGATCTCCAGCCGGTCGCGCTCGAACCACTGTACTTGCAGCGAACGTCCCTCGACACGTTCCTGCGCCTGGGCGGTGATGGGAAAGCCGAAGACCGCCAATCCGCCGTTGCGCTCCCAGTAGGTGCGAATCGGCCCGGTGATGCAGAAGCCGGTCTCAGGGAAGCAGCGTTCGCCGCGCTGCGCCGAGTGGGCCACTGTGCAACTGGCCGCGCCGAGTATCGTCAGCGCAACAACGAGGAGTACTGGAGCAAGGCGGCGGGACATACATTCCTCCTTTCGTTGATCGGCGGCTGCGCCGCATAACATGAGGGTAAAATGAAGATGTACCTGGGATGACGCAGCCCTCCCAGGCGGTCAGGGGTGTTGGGAGACCTGGTTTCCCCATACCCCTCTAACCGCCTACAGCGGTCCTACGCCAGCTCTAAACAGCGGCCGTGTGTACGGACGCAGCGCGCTGCGTCCGTACGGACGCAGCGCGCTGCGTCCCGTACGTCCGATCCTCCGGGCTTCACAAACCTGAAGAGGACTGCTATATTTTCACCTCAGGCCACATGTGCATGGCACACAACGCCGCGATGCAAACCGGCCCCCGTACGGCCGCAGGGCGCTGCGGCCCTACCCGCCTATTTTCACGTTAGTGGTGTACGCCGTAGTCGGTCGGGATGAGAAAAACGTCTGCCCCAATATGAACCCGGATTGTACCATCCTTGAAGGGATCCGTTTGTGCTGAACCCATGGGCCGCATGGCGCGAGGCGTCGCATATTGGCGCGCGCGCGCGTCCTGGCGAAGCCGCGCGCGAACGCGAGTTGGCGCGCGCGCTGGTGGCGTGCTATGGCTGGAACACGGTGGCCTGCCAGATCATCAACCCTGGTCTGCGTTACTGGTTCCCCCCCGACCAGACGGCAGTCGTGGGTTTTGTCGAGGCCGGACGGGCCTGGGTGGCCGCCGGGGAGCCGGTGGGTCCGCCTGACCAGGTCGTGGCGGCGGCGGAAGCCTTCGCCACGGCGGCAGCGCGCCGGGGCCGCCGGGTGATCTACTTCGGCGCGCAGGCGCCCCTGGCCGAACGCTTGCAGGCGCGCGCGCCACTGGCGCGCCTGGCGATTGGCGCCCAGCCCGTCTGGAACCCGGGAGACTGGCCGGACCTCGTGGCCGGCGTGGCCTCGCTGCGCGCCCAGATCGGGCGGGCGCGCAACAAAGGGGTGACGGTCGCCCCGCTGCCCGCCGAGGGCGCCGCCCGGCACCCGGA
>JAOACN010000405.1 GCA_026417815.1 Chloroflexaceae bacterium
TCTCGTGGGCTCGGAGATGTGTATAAGAGACAGGTACTGGGTCAGCCCGCGGGCGATCTCGCGACCGTCAGGAGCGAAGATGCGCACCGTCTGTCCCCGGTCGAACTCGCCCTCCACCGCGACGATCCCTGCCGGCAGCAGGCTGCGACCATCGCGCACCAGGGCGTTCACGGCGCCCGCGTCAACCACCAGGCGGCTGAGGCGCGCGGTTTCGGCGAGGATCCAGCGGCGGCGCGCGTCGGGGTAACTGGCATGGGCGGGGAAGCGCGTGCCGATGCGCTCACCGCTGGCCACGCGCAGGATCACGTCGGGTTCGGCGCCCGAGGCGATCACCACCGTGGCGCCGGAGCGGGTGGCCAGATCGGCAGCCTGGATCTTGGTGCGCATCCCGCCGGTGCCCCGGGCCGTACCCGCGCCCCCGGCGACGGCCCAGATGCGCTCGTCAATCACCGGCACCTCGGGGATCAGTTCGGCGGAAGGGTCGCTCCGCGGGTCGGCGCTGTAGAGACCGGGGATGTCCGTCAGAATGAGCAACAAATCGGCCCCCACCAGACCGGCGACCAGGGCCGAGAGGTTGTCGTTATCGCCCACCCGGATCTCGGCAGTAACCACGGCATCATTTTCGTTGACGATCGGCACAATGCCGCGCTCCAGGCAGAGGGTGAGGGTATTGCGGGCATTCAGGTAGCGCCGCCGGTCGCGCAGATCATCGCGGGTGAGCAGGGCCTGGGCCACCTGCAGCCCGTAGATCTCGAAGAGTTGCTCGTAGAGGTGCATGAGCCGGCTCTGACCCACGGCGGCAAACACCTGCTTGAGGGGCACATTGGCCCGCGAACGCTGGTGCGGCGCGCTTCCGAGCCGCTCGCGGCCCGCCGCAATCGCCCCCGACGAGACGAGCAGCACCTGGCAGCCCTGCTCGCGGAGGGTCGCCACCTGCCGCGCCAGGCCCACCATGTAGGGGCGGTTGAGCCGATCGGTGCCGGCGGTGAGCACGCTGGTGCCGAGTTTGATCACCATGCGGCGCGGAAGCTGGGTTGAAGCTGGCTGCCGGGCGCTACCCATGCCTGATCCCCAACTCGGCCAGGCGCTCCGGGGTCGGATCGCCATTGGCGTTCCAGCCGTGGCGACGGTAGTACTCGGCCAGCAGGTCGGCGAGGGGCGGGAGTTGTCCGGCGGCAGGCCCCTCGCGGAGCGGCCGCTCGCGCCAGCGTGCGGGCAGGTCGTCCTGTCCGCCGTTGTCGGCGTAGCGTCGGGCAAAGAGCCGTTCCACGGTCACGATCCGTTCGCCCAGGCGCGCCACATCGGCAGCGGAGACGGACGTCCCCGTTGCCGCGCCGATCAGGGCCAGCAGTTCACCCGGCGAGACCTGGTAGGCCAGCAGGCCCAGGCGTCGGCAGAGGCCCGCGGCATCGAGGGCGGCAGCGAAGCGCTCGTGCCAGATGAGCCGCAGGACCTGATTCTGGGCGCTCGAGGGGGTAGGAGGAGCTTCCGGCAGCCAGGCGGGCGGCTCATCCACCAGGTCGGCGTAGGGCATACTGTAGCGCGCATCGCCGCCGATGGGGGCCGTGGCCATGGCCAGGGCAAAGCCGGTAAGCGCCCGTGGATCGAGGGCCGACATGGCCAGGCCCTTACTCTGGGGTGCGAAGGCCGCTCCGCCCCAGAACACCTCGGCAATCTCGCCGACGCCCAGGGAGAGCAGGTCGCGCCGTTCCTGGGGCGTGGCCAGCCGCTCGAACGCCTCCAGCGTCGCCGCCC
>JAOACN010000469.1 GCA_026417815.1 Chloroflexaceae bacterium
AGATGTGTATAAGAGACAGACGGGGTGCAGATCGGGGCCGGGGCCGTTATTCAGCCCAATGTG
The DNA here is from genome assembly GCA_026417815.1 of Chloroflexaceae bacterium. Classification (GTDB taxonomy): domain Bacteria; phylum Chloroflexota; class Chloroflexia; order Chloroflexales; family Chloroflexaceae; genus JACAEO01. The sequence continues at coordinate 64 of JAOACN010000469.1, forward strand.
AAGATCTGGCCCAGCAAAGAGGTTGATGAGGGCGCCACCGTCTCCAGTAGCATTATCTGGGGGAGCCAGGGCCGGCGGGTGCTCTTCGGGCGCCACGGTGTCACCGGGTTGGTGAACATCGAGATTACCCCTGAGTTCTGCGCCAAGCTGGGCGCGGCCTTCGGCGCGACCCTCCCCCGTAGTTCCACGGTGACGATCAACCGCGATGCCCACTACACGCCGCGTATGCTCAAACGCGCCATCGTCGCCGGCCTGCCCTCTGCGGGGGTCAATGTCTGCGACCTGCAAAACGTCCCCATCCCCGTCGCGCGCTACTATACCTACGCCACCCATGCCGCCGGGGGCATCCACGTGCGGCTCTCACCCTACGATAATCGGGTGATCGAGATCAAGTTCTTCGACGAGCGCGGGTTGGACATCACCCCGGCTACCGAGCGGAAGATCGAAAACACCTTCTTCCGCGAGGACTTTCGCCGCGCCTATCTGGACGAGATCGGGCGCATCTCCTACGGCGAGGACATCGAGCGCACGTATACGGACGCCTTCATCAAGGCGCTCCGCTCCGACGCCCTTGAGGCCCTCGGGCGCAGTATGCATCTGGTGGTTGACTATGCCAACGCCAGCGCGAGCGCCTTCCTCTCGCCGATCCTGCGCCGCTATCACGTGGATGCGGTGGAACTGAACGTCAATCTCGACGAACGGATGGTCTTTCAGGTGCCGGCGCAGTTCGAGGCGGCTATGCAGCGCCTGGCGCAGATCACGCCGGTGGTGGGCGCGCACCTTGGCGCCCGGCTCGACACGGGTGGCGAGCGCCTCTACATCGTTGATGATACCGGCGCCCGGCTCCATCCGCTGAAGGCCCTGGCGGCCGTTACCGCCCTGGCGATGCGCGCCAATGGCGGCGGAACCGTGGCCGTCCCTGTGACGGCGCCACGGGCGTTCGAGGAGATCGCCGCGCGCTACGCCGGGCGCATCGTCCGTACCAAGGCCGCCGTGAGCGCATTGATGCAGACCGCCGCCCAACATCCCGACCTGTTGCTCCTCGGCGATGGCACCGGTATCTACATGTTCCCCGGCTTCTTCCCCATGGCTGACGGTATGTTCGCCTTACTGAAGCTGATGGAACTCCTCACCGTGACCGAAACCCGCCTCAGCGAAGTGATCGCCGAATTGCCGCCATACTACATGTTCCAGACACGCACACCCTGTCGCTGGGAAGCGAAAGGGAAAGTGATGCGCCTGCTGAATGAGCAGTACGCCGAGCGTTCCACGAACCACATTGATGGTATCAAGATCGAACTGGGCAATGAGTGGGTGCTGATCCTTCCCGATCCGGATGGCCCCTTCTTCCAGGTGATCGCGGAAGGCGCCACCGACGAACAGGCCCGCATCCTGGTGGAAAAATACTCGGGACTGGTCACCAGTCTTCAATAGGGTAATCGGCAAAGGCAAGGCTGTGTGGTATCATACCAGCGGTTTTTCCTCCAGGACAATTTGAACCTTGTCTGAGTCAAAAGGAGCGCACCGATGAGCGAGGACACAACGTCGCGTCCCAATCCGCAGCAGGATAGGGTTCTTGGGACGGTGGAAGGAGTAGTGACCCCGGTTGCGCGCATTGGTTATGGCCTGCTCGAATTGCTTCTGGGCCTGCTGCCCCCACAGACTCGCCGCCATGCTCGCAATGGCGTCCGTGAATTGAGCTACGCCTTCGCCACTCTGCCCCGTGACTTTGCCGAAATCGCCGGGGGTGAGATCAGACGCTGGGCGGTCCGCAGCGAAGTAGAAACCACGCTCTTCGCTCCTGCCACTGCCGCCCCGGCGCCGGAGGCCCGACCTGCC
>JAOACN010000482.1 GCA_026417815.1 Chloroflexaceae bacterium
CCGCCAACAAATGGTTCGTGATAGCGCCGGAACTGCGCGGGCAGGCGTGTGGTCAACTCCGGTAAGAGTTGCCCCTTGCCGCCGGCCCACTTCAAGAAGGGACGCGCAGGCACCGCTAGCTCCATGTGCCCCGGGCCGGCGCGCCATCACACCGGCCTGAGCCGAAGGCAATCCTGAGGCAGGATTATAGCATATGGCTCTCGCATATCCGCACGGCTACCCGGGTGCGACGAAATGTACGTGTTCAGAGTTGGGGTAACCCCGCAGACCTGGGGGCGAGGGCGGGACGCCCTCGTCAGGATTCGAGGGCAAGATGCCCTCGCTCCCCGGAGAACGGTGAACACGTACAAAAACGACACCAATTCGCCAGCGGCATCAACGTTTCGTCCCCCCCCGCCTACCCCTGCCGTTGGGCGCAGGCGTGTTCCAGGGCCAGGCTGCGCACCACTTCGACGATCAGGCGATGTTCTTCCACCTTGATCCGTTCGTGGAGGGTTTCGGGGGTGTCCCCGGGCAACACTGGCACCTCGGCGCGCGCCAGGACCGGGCCGTCGTCCACCCGGGGAGTGACGCGGTGGATGGTGCAGCCGGTGACGGGCAGGCCCCGTTCCAGGGCCTCGGCGACGACGTGGGCCCCCCGCAGGGCGGGTATCACCAGTCCCGTGCTTGTCACGTAGATGTCGCCGCCGTCGTCAGGTAGGAGGGCAGGGTGCTGGTTGATCACCCGGTTGGGAAATCGATCCAGGAAGGCAGGCGAGAGGATGCGCATAAAACCCGCCAGTACCACCAGGTCCGGCGCGAAGGCTGCCACCACGTCGGCGAGGCGCCGTTCCCAGGCGGCCCGCACGGCAGCGCGATCGGCGCCCCGGGGCGTGGCGGGGAGCGGCACATACGCCGCGGCAACCTGGCGGGCCAGGGCGCGCTGCAAGCCGAAGGCGTCGGCGCGGTCGCTGACCACCAGGACCACCTCGGCGCCGAGCGCCCCGGCAGCCTCGGCGTCCAGCAATGCCTGGAGGTTGGAGCCGGAGCCGCTCAGCAGCACGGCAACCTGGTACCTCATGCTCCTTGCCTCACGCTGGGTTCGGGAACTATCACTCTGTCCGAGCATTTCTGAAGGGTTGTACTCGAAAAGCCGAAGCATTGGCGCAGCCAGTGCTTCGGCCCTACGGGGCGCGGGTTGGCGCCGGGCGCCCTCACCCGCTCTCCTTGCCGATGTCCCTGCGGAAGTACTTGCCCTCAAAGGCTACCCGTTCGGCGATCTCGTAGGCCCGCGCCCGCGCCCGGGCCAGGGTCGCGCCCAGGCCAGTCACCCCGATGACGCGCCCGCCAGCGGTGCAGAGGCCAGCGGGGCCAATGGCCGTGCCGGCGTGGAAGATCAGCACCTGATCGTCGTCCACGGCTTCGACCCCGCGGATGGGGTCGCCCACGCGGGGCTTGCCAGGGTAGCCCTGGGCGCAGAGCACCACGCAGACGGCATAGCCCTTGCGTTTGCGGAGCTTTTCGGGGCGAAGCTGGCCCACGGCGCAGTCGTAGAACACTTCCAGCACATCGCCTTCGAGCAGGGGCAGGATCGCCTGCGCCTCCGGGTCGCCGAAGCGGGCGTTGAACTCCAGGATCTTCGGCCCGTCGCGGGTCAGAATGACCCCGGCGTAGAGCAGGCCCCGAAACGGCGTGCCGCGGGCGGCCAGTTCGTCTACCACCGGTTGCATGCAGGTGTTGACGATCTGGTCAAGCATGGCGGGGGTTACCTCGTCTACGGGGGCAATCACGCCCATGCCGCCGGTGTTGGGGCCGGTGTCGCCTTCGCCGAAACGCTTGTGGTCGCGGGCGGTGGGCAGCACCAGCAGGTGTTCGCCGTCGCAGAGGGCGTGGACCGAGACCTCGCGCCCTTCGAGTCGTTCTTCGAGCAGCAGGCGCTTGCCCGCGCGGGTGGCCGACAGGCGCGCAATGGCCGCCACGGTGCCTTCCACATCGTCGGGCACCACCACGCCTTTGCCCAGGGCCAGGCCATCGGCCTTGACCACCCAGGGCCGCCCGCTCTGTTGCGCGAAGGCGGTGGCTTCCACCGGCGAGTCGAAGATCATCGCCTCCGCCGTGGGCACCCCTCTGGCCGCCATGATCTCTTTGGCAAACGACTTGCTGCTCTCGATGCGCGCTGCCGCGGCGGTCGGCCCGAACGCCGGGATGCCTGCCGCCTTGAAAACATCAACGATCCCGTCCGCCAACGGGTTATCCGGCCCGACGACCAGCAGGTCGATCGCTTCGCGCTGCGCCAGGTCCACAATCGCGTCAAAATCGCTCAGGGGAAAGGGGACATTCTGGCCGTACTGCCCGGTGCCGGTGTTGCCGGGCACGCTGAGGAGCCGGGTAAAATGGGGCGATTGGGCGATTTTCCACGCGAGGGCGTGCTCGCGGCCGCCAGAGCCGATCAGCAGAACGTTCATAGTGCTGTCGCAAAGGGTTTGGAGATATGCCGCCGGCAAAAGTATAACATACCCGGCCCGCCTTCCCTGTTTCATTCTTGACCAAATCAGTCTGCGGGGTTACTCTGTAGCCGTATGATCCGGCGCCGCGAGCGGTCCGGTTCGATGGCCCTCCGCTCCCGACGCAACCAGGGATCGCTGTGAAAGGCACGTACATCCTGGTGCTGCAACTGGATCGCCTGGCGCCTGGCTTGCGGATCGGCAAACTGGGCATGTTTGACTTTCCCCCCGGGTTTTATCTCTACGTAGGCAGCGCCTTCGGCACGGGCGGGTTGGCGGCGCGTCTGGCGCATCACCGCCGCGTCGAGAAGCCTCGCCCCCACTGGCACATTGATTACCTGCGCCCCAAGGCTCGCCTCCGCGAAGCCTGGACCGTTGGCGGCCCCGAGCGTTTTGAGGGGCGCTGGTGCCGCGCCCTCTCCGCGGCGCCAGCGTTAAGCGCGCCGGTGCCGGGCTTCGGGGCGAGCGATACCCGCTATCGCACCCACCTCTTCTATTCGCCTCGTCCCCTTCGCTCCCAACTGTTGACCACTATGATCCTGGAGCCGGTGGTTCAGGAACAGGCGTTCCATCTGCGGATCGAGATCCATGCCTTTGAGGGGTGAGAACTGCCCGGCAGAGTGGCCCGGGTTCTTCCTGTGGTGCAACCCTCAGAGGTGCACCACAGCAGGACCTCGCCATCGCAATGGCTATTGACAAGGGAGAGTCGCCCGCGTATAGTGCAAAAGCGTTGCAACGTACCCGGCCACGGTCGGTAGTAGTCGGTGGCCGGGAAGGTTCGGGAGGGCTGCGCCCTCCCGGGAACCCCCTTTTTCGCTGGTCGGGGCGAAAAACCGGTCGCCCCGAACGGGCAAAAGATTGTTCGCCCCGACCGGCCTCGGTCCGCAAGATGAGTGGGTAGGGGAGCGAAATACCCTCCTCTGTCCGTGTGAAAGAACGTATGGGCGATAAAGTCGTTATCGTTGAGTCGCCGGCAAAAGCGAAGACCATCCAGAAGTACCTTGGTCGCGGCTTTCGGGTGACCTCCAGTATGGGGCATGTGCGCGATCTACCCAGGAATGAACTTTCGATTGATGTTGAGCACGACTTTCAGCCAGTCTACGAGATTACCAAGGCCAGGGTGGTCAGCGAACTGCGGCAGGCGATCAAGAACGCCGACGCAGTCTATCTGGCAACCGACCCCGACCGCGAGGGTGAGGCGATTGCCTGGCACATTACCGAGGCAGTGAAGGTGCCCCCGCGCACCCCCGTGCATCGGGTGGTGTTCCAGGAGATCACGCGCAATGCGGTGGAGCAGGCGATTGCCAATCCCCGCAGCATTGATAAGAACCTGGTGGACGCGCAGCAGGCCCGCCGGGTGCTCGACCGGCTGGTGGGCTACCAGCTCAGCCCGCTGTTGTGGGACAAGGTCAAACGCGGGCTGTCGGCTGGCCGCGTGCAGTCAGTGGCAGTGCGCCTGATCGTCGAGCGTGAGCGGGCAATCGAGACGTTCGTTCCGGTCGAGTACTGGAGCATCGAGGCCGATCTGCTCAAGGGCGAGGCGCCCGAAGCCTCGGCGCGCGACGTGTTCCGCGCCGCCCTGGTGGAGCGCGATGGCAGGCGGCTGGAGAAGTTCGCCATTCAGAACCAGGAGCAGGCCCGGGCCATTGTGGCCGACCTGGAGGGCGCGCGCTACGAGGTGCGCAAGGTTACGCGCAAGGACAAGCGTCGCGGCCCTGCCCCTCCGTTTACCACCAGCACGCTGCAGCAGGAGGCCGGGCGCAAGCTGGGCTTCAGCGCCAAGAAGACGATGACCCTGGCCCAGCGGCTCTACGAGGGTGTGGACGTAGGCGGCGACGAGGGGCCGGTCGGGCTGATCACCTACATGCGCACCGATAGCACCAATGTGGCTGCCGAGGCCCAGGCCGAGGCGCGCCAGGTGATCGCCGCTCGCTATGGCGAGGCCTACCTGCCCGAAAAGCCCCCCGTGTATCGCTCGAAGGCCAAAGGCGCCCAGGAGGCCCACGAGGCCATCCGCCCGACCAGTTGCGCCCGCCTCCCCGAGACGCTGAACAACCACCTCGAGCGCGACCTGGCGCGCCTGTACGAGTTGATCTGGAAGCGTTTCGTCGCCTCGCAGATGGCGCCCGCGGTGTTCGACAGCACCACGGTGGATATTGATGCCTGGACCGTGGCGAGCCAGCCCGCCGCGAGCGCGCCCTACGTCTTCCGCGCCACCGGCAGCGTCTTGAAGTTCCCTGGCTTCCTCGCGGTCTACAACGTCAGTCTCGATGAGGGGGAGGAAGACGAGGACAGTGAACGCCGCCTGCCGCCGCTGGCCGAGGGCGAGCGCCTTACACTGGTGCAACTGCTGCCGGTGCAGCACTTCACCGAGCCGCCGCCCCGCTTTACCGAGGCCAGTCTGGTGAAGGAACTGGAGGCCCTGGGCATTGGCCGCCCCTCGACCTACGCCTCGATCATCTCGACGATCCAGGAGCGCGAGTACGTCGAACTGGTGGAGAAGAAACTTATCCCCACCACCCTCGGGCGGGTGGTCACTGACTTGCTGGTCGAACACTTCCCAAAGATCGTGGACTACGACTTCACCTCGGCCCTCGAACAGCAACTCGACGACATCGCCGAAGGGTCGAAGCAGTGGGTGCCGGTGTTGCGGGATTTCTACGACCCGTTCCAGCAGACGCTTGATGAGGCCCGCCGTGAGATGCGGAATCTCAAGCGCGAGGAGATTGTCACCGACCTGCTGTGCCCGAAGTGCGGTCAGGGCTACCTGGCGATCAAGTTTGGACGCAACGGCGAGTTTCTGGCCTGCACCCGTTATAGCAAAGATGGCGGCCCTGAGTCATGTGATTTTACGAGCGATTTCCATCGTGACAGCGAAGGCAAAATTGTTCTTGATAAAACCTCCGCGCCCGAAACCAGCGACGTGATGTGCAACCTCTGCGGGCGGCCCATGGTGATCAAGAAGAGCCGCTTCGGCCCCTTCCTGGGCTGTTCGGGCTACCCGGAGTGCAGCAATACGCGGCGGATCGGCAAAGACGGGAAGCCCGTGCCGCTACCCGAGCCGACGGGGGTGGCCTGTCCGAAGTGTCATGAGGGCGAGTTGCTGCGGCGCCGCGGCAAGTTCGGGCGACCTTTCTTCGGCTGCTCGCGCTATCCGAAGTGCGACTACCTCACCAACAGCCTGGAGGAACTGGCGCCGGTGGTTGAGACCCCCGCCGCTGCGCCCGCCGTCGTCAAGGGCGGTAAGAAGGCGGCCCGCAAGGAAGCGGACGAAGGTGAAGCCCGGCCCTCGCCGACGCCCAAAAAACGTGCCCCTCGGAAGAGCGCGTAAAGCGCCGGGGGTAAACATTGGCCCCACAGGGAAGGGTCCAGGAGAATTACGCTCTCCCGGACCCTCTTCTTTTTCATTCCTGGGTGAGCAGAAGCCCCGCAGGGGGGCTGGGAGGGCGTAGGCCTCCCAGGAAAACAAACCCCTTGTCGTGCAGGGCGGTCGCGCGGGCGTCTATCGCCGGCGGAACAGCGCCAGAATGACGGTCGCAACCAGCATGTAGGGCGCCAGCGCGCCGCCGCCGAAGCCCCGCGCCGCCACCGCGGGCGCGGCAGTCTCAGCGGGCGGCGCCGGATACGGCCCTACCGCCTCGGTGGGCCGCGGCAACTCCGGAAACTCAACCGTTTCAGTAGCTGGCGGCCCCTGCGTCGGCGCCTCCGTGGCGGGCGGGGCGGTCGGTGGCGCGGCCGTGCTGGTCTCCACGGTGAGGGGCGGGGCGGTGGGTAGCAAGGCCGTGGCAGTCCTGTCTCTTAT
>JAOACN010000553.1 GCA_026417815.1 Chloroflexaceae bacterium
TTACGCAGTGGTTCGAGCGGGCGCGATTTGAACTGGCTCAGGGCGGCAGCACGCCGGTGGTGGAACTGGGCAACCTGGGCCTGGAAGTCACCCAGGGACGGATCTTCCCCAAGTCCCCGCCCATTCAGAACACGGCTGATCGCCGCTACATCCCCCAGACCCAGACCATCATTCAATACGGCTTCAAGGAGATCTGGGAAACCCGCGGCGCCGAGCGGATTTTCGGCTTCCCCATCAGCAACGAGATCCAGGAACAACTGGAGAGCGGTCGCTGGCACACGGTGCAGTACTTCGAGAAGGCGCGCTTTGAGTACTGGCCCGAGTTTCCCCCCGGCCGCCGGGTGCTGATCAGCAACCTCGGGCGCCGGCTGGCCCCACCGGCGCTTCAGGCGCCCGCGCCACCCCCGGGGCCGACCGCGACCCCTCCGCTTCCCGCGCCGACGCCGTTTCCGCCTCTGCCGCGCAGCATCAACGCGCGAGTGACGCCGGAGATCGGGACGCCCGGCACGACCTTCCTGCTCACCGCCAGCGGGTTCGTCGCCGGCGAGCGCGTGGGCGTCTGGGTTACCGCGCCCAATCAGGCCACCTTTGGCGCTGGCTTCCAGGCTACCGCCGATAACCGGGGCACGATCGAGGGCCAGAATGTCACCTTCACCGCCGACCAGAATGCCGCCGAAGGCGTCTGGTCCTTCAATGCCCGCGGTGTCAGCAGCGGGCGCGAGGCCGTCGGCTACTTCCGCATCACCCGCGCCGCGCCCGCGGGCGATCCCAACCGCCTGGGTCGCGTTGCCCATGATCAACTCGGCCGGCAGGGCGATGGGTTCATCGTGCCGGTCGCCGCGCCGCCGGGCGCAACCTTTACGCTCCTGGCTCGCGGCTTTCAGTCCGGTGAAGAGGTGAGCGCCTGGATCACCGGGCCGACCGGGCGCTCCGCGCCGATCGATCCCGCTCAGGTGCGCCGTGATGGAACGACGGCGCAGGTCACGGTGAGCACCAGCGGGTTGGCTGAGGGGGTGTATTCCGCCGTGGCCCGCGGGCAGCGCAGCGGGGTGACCGTGGCCGCGGCCTTCAGTCTGACCCGCGACTTTGTGGCGGGGCCAGGGACGCCACTGCCCGCTAATAATCGCGGCAGCGCCACGCCGGCCGACGCTCGACCGGGCGGGGTCGTCCAGATCCGCGGCGAAGGGCTGCGTCCTGGTGAGTCGTCAGAGTTCTGGATCACCGATCCATCGGGCGCCTACGTGCTGTTCCCCGATACTCCCGTCGCCGATAATCAGGGACGTGTTGGCTACAGCCCGCCCCTCGACCTGCAGATCCAGGCCAATTCGCTGCCCGGCGTCTACGGGGTGCATTTCCGTGGCAAAGCCAGCGGCGCGCGGGTTGATGTATACTTCAGTGTAACCGCGACCACCCGCGCCATGCCTGATCCCGATGGAGCGATCCGGCAGTTCCGCGCCTTTGCCGGCGCCGCTTCACTCGCCCGGTGAGCTCCTGGCGTGGGCGCCTTCCCGGCGGGAGGGGCCAGGCGGGCGCGGCCCTCCACGATCCCGGGGCCGTTGCCCGCCCGGCGGGAGGAGTTGGGAGGGCCTGGCCCTCCACGATCCCGGGGCCGTCGCCTGCCCGGCGAGAGGGTCTGAGAGGGCGTGGCCCTCCACGATCCTGGGGCCGTCGCCCGCCCGGCGGGAGGGGCTGGGAGGGCGTGGCCCTCCCAGAAGCATCTTTTTTCTCTTGAGGAAAACCGGCGTCCTGCCGCCAACAAACACAATAAATGAACCAATGGAAATCGAAGCCAAATACACCGTGAGCGGCGCCGATCTGGAAACCCTTGCCACTGTCAGTCAACTGGGTGTCTATACGCTTACCCCGGAGCCGGCCCCGGAACTTCAAGAAAACACCTACTACGATACCGCCGACGGGCGCCTTGCCGCGGCCCGCCATGGCCTGCGCGTGCGGCGGACCGGCGAACGCTCACTGATCACCCTCAAAGGTCCCGCCGACGTTGGGCATGATGGCGTGCATCGCCGGGCCGAGTTCGAGTTCCCCGGCGCCAATCCCGATCCGCGGACCTGGCCGCCCGGCGTTGCCCGGGATCTGGCGCTCGCGCTCACCGATGGCGCGCCATTACTGCCGCGAGTGGCGATCCGCACTGAGCGGCGCGTGCTGCATGTCACCCGGGACGGCGCCCCGGTTGCCGAACTCTGCCTCGACCGGGGGGTGATGCAATCGGGGGCGCGCGAGCGCCCTTTTACGGAGGTGGAGATCGAACTGCGCGAGGCCGGGACAGCCGCCGACCTGAGCGCCCTCGCCCGCGAACTGGCCACCCTCGTCGTCCTGACACCCGAGCCGCGCAGTAAGCTGGAGCGCGCCCTCGCGCTGTGAGGATGGGGGAAACCGGGTTTCCCCATCCCCCGGCCCGCCCGACGGGAGTCCGGGAGGGCGCGGCCCTCCCATGATCGGGTACAAGCCCTGCACGGGAGGGTCCGGGAGGGCCGCGACCTCCCAGGAAAACCCTTTTTCACACTGGTTGAAACTCAGGAGAAAGGACCATGCCAGACGTGAAGGAACTTCTCGACACCTATCGCGTTGACGTGGCCCACGCGCGCCAGGTGGCCGATCTAGCGCTGGCGCTCTTTGATGCCGTTGCCGAACGCTACGAGTTGCTTCCCGCCCAGCGCCGCCTGCTCGAAATCGGCGCCTTGCTCCACAATGTGGGGATGACCACCGACCCGCCGGAGCATCACCTGGTCGGGCGTGACATCGTCTTCTACCAGGAGATTGGAGATCTCTCGCCTCGCGAGCGCGCCGTTGTGGCCTGTATGGTCGCCTTCCACCGTAAGAAGGTGCGGCCCGAGCTTGAGCCGGCCTACCTGGCCCTGGGCCGCCGCGGGCAGCGCGACGCGCTGCGGCTCTCGGCCATCCTGCGGGTGGCCGATGGCCTGGATTACAGCCAGTCGCAAACCACCCGTCTGCTAGCGGTTGCTCCTGCCAGCGATGGCCTGACGCTGATCCTGAGCGGTCCCTATGCTGCCGAGGATGGGGCGCGCGCCATCGCCAAGGCCGATCTGTGGCGCAAGGTCTTCGGCGAGCCGCTCCAGGTGCAGGTGGAGGGCGCCGAAGCCGCCGCTTCGCCGGCCCTCGCCTCGCCTGATGGTCCAGCCGCTGGCGAAGTGGAGGAAGCCGAGACAACCGTCACCCCCGCCCCTGGCACGCCTGATGGGCCGGTCGTTGACGAAGCGGAAGAAGTTGCCGTCCCTGGTCGCTGGTACGCCGACCCCGAAGCGCCCCTGGCCGAACTGGGCCGGGTGCTGCTGCGCCGCCATCTGCGCCGCCTGCGCCTGGCCGAGCGCGAGGTGCGCGCCGATGCGCCAATCGAATCGGTGCACGATCTGCGCGTTGCCACCCGCCGCCTGCGCGCCACCCTGCGGCTGTTGACCCCCGTCTTCGCGCCGGGTGGCCTGCGCGCCTACACCAGGGGCCTGGGGCGGCTGGCGGGCGTCGCCGGGCCCGTCCGTGACCGTGACGTGCTGCTGGCCGACCTGGCGGAGCGGGCGCCGGCCTTGCCGGAAGAGGTACAGCCGGCGGTCGCGGCGCTGAGCGAGCGGCTCCGCGAGGAGCGCGACAAAGCCTTCACGGCCCTGATCGCCTTCCTGGAAAGCGACGTCTGTGCCGAGTTCCTGCGGGAGTTCGCCACGCTGATGAACGAATCCGAAGGCTGGGACGACCGACCGCGGGTGTGCGATCTTGCCGGCAGCACCATCTGGCGCCACTACGAGATCCTGCGCGCCCACGATCGTGGTGGCTTACCTGAGGATGCCGAGGAACTTCACGCGATGCGCATTGATGGCAAGCGCCTGCGCTACGTGCTGGAGTTCTTCGCCGAGACCCTCGGCCAGCAGGCCGATGAGGTCATCAAGCCGCTGATGGCCTTTCAGGATCACCTGGGGGTGCTCAACGACATCAGCGTGGCCCGGCACCTGCTGGCGCCCCACGCCGATGATCCGCAGGCCGGCGCCGCCGTGGCGGCCTACCTGGCGCTGCGGGAGCAGCAAGCCGCGCAACTCGGCGCCGACCTGCCCGCCCGCTGGGAGAAGCTCACCGGTCTGGACTATCGGCGCGACCTGGCGGCGTGTCTGGTCGGTCTGTGGTGAACGTACGTAAGGCCGAAGCATTGGCTCAGCCAATGCTTCGGCCCTACCGAATGGCGCCATCTATTCCTCGAGGGTGGAGATGTCACCCTCGGGCAGGCCCTGGGCGCGCGCCTTGAGCACGCGGCGCATGATCTTGCCCGAGCGCGTCTTGGGCAGCACGCTGACGAAGGTGATCGCGTCGGGCCGGGCGATGGGGCCAAGCTCGTGGCCCACGTGGGCGCGAAGCTCCTCTTCGAGCTTCGGGCTGCCCTCGAAGCCGGCCCGCAGGATCACGAAGGCGTGGATGGAGTTGCCCTTCACCTCGTGGGGCAGGCCGATGGCCGCGGCCTCGGCCACCGCCGGATGGCTCACCAGGGCGCTCTCCACTTCCGCCGTCCCCAGGCGGTAGCCCGAGACCTTGATCACATCGTCGAGGCGCCCGATCACCCAGATGTAGCCATCCTCGTCCTTGCGCGCGCTGTCGCCAGCGGCGTACATCCCGGGCAGGCGCGTCCAGTAGGTGTCCACGTAGCGCTGCGGGTCGTTGAGGATGGTGCGCATCATCCCCGGCCAGGGGCGCTTGATCACCAGCAGGCCGTCCTCGTTGGGGCCGCAGGGAGTGCCGTCCTCGTGCACCACGTCGGCCTCGATGCCGAGGAAGGGCCGCGTGGCGCTGCCGGGCTTCAGCGGCACCACCGGGGTGGGGGTGATCATGAAGTGGCCCGTCTCCGTCTGCCACCAGGTATCCATGATCGGGCAGCGATCCTTGCCGATGACGCTGTAGAACCACTTCCAGGCTTCGGGGTTGATCGGCTCGCCCACCGAACCAAGCAGCCGTAGACTGCTCAGGTCGTGGCGCGAGGGCCAGGCCTCGCCAAAGCGCATCAGGCCGCGAATGGCGGTGGGGGCGGTGTAGAGGATGCTGATCGAGTGCTTCGACACCAGCGACCACCACCGGTCGGGGAAGGGGTAGTTCGGCGCGCCCTCGTACATAAACGACGTGGCGCCGGTGATCAAGGGCGCATAGACGATGTAGCTATGGCCGGTGATCCAGCCCGGGTCCGCCGCGCACCAGTAGCGGTCCTCTTCCTTAATGTCGAAGACCATCTTCAACGTGGCATAGATGCCGACCATGTAGCCGCCGTGGGTATGCACCACACCCTTGGGCTTGCCAGTTGTTCCCGAGGTGTAGAGGATGAACAGCGGATCCTCGGCGTCCATCACCTCGGTGGGGCAATCGGCGGCGGCGATGGGCAGACCCATCAACTCGTGGAGCCAGAGGTCGCGCCCGATTTCCATATTGATGGTATGACCGGTGCGCTTGACCACCAGGCAGGTTTGCACCGAGGGGGTGCGGGCCATGGCCTCATCGGCGATTTTCTTCAGTTCGACGATCTTGCCGCGCATGAAGCCGCCATCGGCGGTGACCAGCACCGTGCTCTGGGAATGGGCCAGGCGGTCGGCCAGGGCCGCCTCGGAGAAGCCGCCGTAGACCACCGAGTGCGCCGCGCCGATCTTGGCGCAGGCCAGCATCATCATCGGCAATTCGGGGATGCGGGGCAGGTAGATAGTGACGATGTCGCCCTTCTTCACGCCAACGCTCTTGAGCACGTTCGCCATCTTGCTGACCTCGCGGTTCAGCGCGTGGTAGGAGAACGTGCGCTGGGTGCCATCTTCGCCTTCCCAGACCATGGCCAGCTTGTTCTTGCGCCAGGAGGCCGCGTGGCGATCAATGGCGTTGTGGACGATGTTGGTCTTTGCCCCGACGAACCACTTGAAGAAGGGCTTGTTGCTGTCATCGAGCACTTTCTCCCAGGGCTGGAACCACTCCAGTTCAGACGCCATGTCCGCCCAGAACTGTTCATTGTTATCGAGCGTCCACTGGTAGAGTTCCTCGTAGCTGCTGAAGCCCCTGGAGCGCGCATACGCCATCACGTTCGAGTGCTCGACGATAGCGTCGCTGGGCCGGTACACGTCCGAGGTGTTCGGCAGCGCAACTTCGCGGATCTCGGCCATTGGATAACCTCCTTGTTCCACTGACACTACAGATCGCCCTTGAGCACGTCAATGGCCTCGCGCACCATATCCACGGTGGCGTCGTCCTCGATGGTGCTCAGGTCGCCGATGTTGTCGCCCTGGTAGACGGCGCGGATCACCCGGCGCATAATTTTGCCCGAGCGGGTCTTGGGCAGCATGCTCACGAAGTGGATGGCATCGGGGGTGGCGATGGGGCCGATGCTCTCGCGCACCAGCGAGGTGATGCTGCGCGCGACGCCGTCCTGGTCGGCGGGGGCGATATGCTGCTTGAGGACGGCAACGACCAGGACGCCTTCGCCCTTGAGTTCGTGGCGCACCCCGATCACCGCGGCCTCGGCTACGGCCGGATGCCCGGAGATCACTTCCTCGATCTCGCGGGTGCCCAGGCGGTGGCCGGAGACGTTGAGCACCTCATCGGCGCGGCCCAGCATCCAGAAGTAGCCATCGGCGTCCTGAATGGCGTAGTCACCGGTCATGTAGAGCAGCTTGCCCTTGAAGTGGCTCCAGTAGCTCTGAAGGTAGCGCTCGTCGTCGTTCCAGAGCGTCATCAACATGCCAGGAGGCAGGGGGCCGTGATCCACCAGAAAGCCCTTCTCACCGCGCGGCACGGGGTTGCCGTCGGCGTCCACCACTTCGAGCTTGTGCCCGAACGCGGGCATGGTCGGCGAGCCGGCCTTGACCGGCAACATCTCCACCCCGACAGGGTTGGTGAGCATGCTCCAGCCACTCTCCGTCTGCCAGTAGTGGTCAATCACCGGCACGTTCAGCGCGGCCCGCGCCCACTCGTAGGTCGGCGCGTCAAGCGGCTCGCCAGCGGCGAAGAGGATCTTCAGCGAACTGATGTCGGCGCTCTGCATCCAGTGCTCGGGGAACTTCCGCAGCGCCCGCAGCGCCGTCGGCGCCGTAAAGACGTGGGTCACGCCGTACTTCTCGATAACCCGCCACCAGACGCCGGGATCGGGGTGGTCGGGGCGTCCCTCATACACCACCGTCGGCACGCCCTTGAGCAGCGGGCCATAGACGATGTAGCTGTGCCCCACGACCCAGCCGATATCCGAGGTGGACCAGTACACGTCGCCGTCGCCGCAGTTGTAGATCTGGCTCATCGAGGCGTGCAGGGCCACCATGTAGCCGCCCGTGTCGCGCACGACGCCCTTGGGCTTGCCGGTGGTGCCGGAGGTGTAGAGAATGTAGGAGGGATCGGTCGAAGCCACGCGCGCCGGCTCGACATAGGTTGAGCCTGACTCCTTGATCTGCTCGGCCCAGTCCAGGTCGCGGCCTTCTTGCATCTCCATGGGGACCAGACCGCGGTTCAGCACCAGCACGTGGCGCACGCTGGGCTTCTCGGCGGCTTCCAGCGCCCGGTCCACGATCTCTTTCAGATGCACCGGCAGGCCCTTGCGCATGCCGGCGTCGGCGGTAACGATCAGCACGGGCTCGGCATCATCAATGCGCGAGGCCAGCGAGGCGATGGAGAACCCGCCGAACACCACGGAGTGCACCGCGCCAAGACGCACACAGGCCAGCATGGCGAAGATCGCCTCGGGCACCATGGGCATGTAGATGATCACCCGGTCGCCCTTCTGCACGCCGAGCCGCTGGAACGCCGCGGCGAGCCGGTTCACCTCCCGGTAGAGTTCGAAATAGGTGAGCGTGCGCGACTGGCCCACTTCGGGACTCTCCCAGATCAGCGCCGCCTGGCCGCGGCGCGCGCCCAGGGCGTGCCGGTCAACCGCGTTGTAGCACAGGTTCGTCTCTCCGCCGACGAACCAGCGGTAGAACGGCGCCTTGCTGTCGTCCAGCACAGTGTCCCACTTCTTGTACCAGTGGAGTTCTTCGGCAAGCTCGCCCCAGAAGCCCTGCGGGTCCTCGATCGAACGCCGGTGCATCTCCGCATAGCCCATAGTGGAAGCCTCCTCTCTGAGGATCTGCTGCGGATACGATGAAATTACAGCGCAAGCTGCGGTGGCGACACAATACCACGTCCAGCGGCGCGCCGCAAGGGCCACGCGCGCGCGCCTGGAATCTGACGCAAAATCCCTACCCACTTGCTGAGTGAGTCAATTGTAGGGTAGTTGCATCAAAAAACATTAAGCTGGTTGTAAACTTTCGGTAAAGAAGCGACAACCCCCCGCTGTCGCCCGCCTGTCAATCTGGTCTGCCCCTCAACGGCGCCCCGGTCCTGCGGACTGGTTGTGTAGAGCTGTGGAACACGCCTCCACACCTCCACACCTCCACACCTCCACACCTCCACACCTCCACACCTCCACACCTCCACTCCTCCACACCTCCAC
>JAOACN010000559.1 GCA_026417815.1 Chloroflexaceae bacterium
CCCATAAACAACGCCTGTTGAACCGCCGCAAAACCATCGAGGGCCACGTGCGCGGCGTGCAGCGCATGGTTGAGGCCGAGGCGTACTGTATTGATCTGCTCAATCAGACCCGCGCCATTCGTTCGGCCCTGACCACGCTTGACACGTTGATCCTCGAAGAACATCTTCGCACCTGTGTCGCTACGGCCGTTCAGAGCGATAATGTTGCCGACCGTGAGCGCGTATTGCGCGAGTTGCTCCAGGTTTTTGAGTCCCTTCAGGGGCAGGCGCCGAAGACAGAAAGGGAGTAACATGCAAACCGACAAATACCTCGTTCCCGGCGTGTCGTGCCAGCACTGCGTCGCTGCCGTCACCTCCGAGGTGCGCAAGCTCAGCGGCGTGTCGTCCGTGGTGGTGGATCTGGGCAGCAAGCTGGTGACCGTCGAGCACGATCCCCAGGTGAGCGCCGAGGCGATTATCGCCGCGATCAAAGAGGCCGGCTACGAAGAGGTGCGCCCCGTCGCGTAGGGCCGCCGCAGGCCGCGCGGGGTGGAGGACGCCCCGGGAACGAAATCTATGCCCGATCAACAGATCCAACTCCCTGTCACCGGTATGACCTGCGCCTCGTGCGTGCGCCGGGTCGAGAAGGCCCTGGCGAAGCTGCCCGGCGTGCATGAGGTGCAGGTGAACCTGGCCACCGAACAGGCGAGCGTGCGCTTCGACCCGGCCAGCGTGGCGCCCCAACAATTGCAGGCCGCCGTGGAGCAGGCCGGCTATGGGGTGGTTACCGAGCGCGTCGAGCTGCCGATCACCGGGATGACCTGCGCCTCCTGCTCGGCCCGGGTGGAGAAGGCCCTCAAGCGCACCCCCGGCGTGATCGAGGCCAGCGTCAACCTGGCCGCCGAGCGGGCCAGCGTGGTCTTCTCGCCGTCCACGGTGAGCTACGCCGAGTTGCGCGCGGCGGTGGAACAGGCCGGCTACGGGGTGATCGCCCCGGCCGAGGCCGGCGCCGCACCCGAGGACGTGGAGGCTGCCGCCCGGGCCGCCGAAATGCGGCGCAAGCAGCGGCAGTTGCTCGTCGGCGTGGCCCTGGGCTTGCCGCTCTTCGTCCTCTCAATGGCCCGCGACTTCGGCTTCATCGAGCCGTGGCTCTTCGGTCGCGCCCTCGAGGCCCGTCAACTGATGGAACGGGTCATGGGGCCCGAGGCGGAGATGGGCCACGCCTACCCCGCCTTCTACGACCTGTGGAACTGGATCTTCCTCATCCTCGCCACGCCGGTGCAGTTCTTCAGCGGGCGCGATTTCTATATCAACGCCTGGAAGGCCCTCAAGGCCCGCACGGCCAACATGGATACGCTCATCGCCATGGGCTCCTCGGCGGCGTACTTCTACAGCCTGGGCCTGATGCTGCGCGGGTCCTCCGGCCATGTCTACTTCGAGACCGCCGCGCTGATTATCACCCTCATTCTGGTGGGCAAGTACCTGGAGTCGCGCGCGAAGAGCCGGACCAGCGCGGCAATCAAGACGCTGATGGGCCTGCAGCCGAAAACGGCGCGGGTGGTGCGGGGCGGCCAGGAGGTTGATGTGCCCGTCGCCGAGGTGCGGGTCGGCGAGATCGTTATCGTGCGCCCCGGCGAGAAGATCCCCGTCGACGGGGTGCTGGTGAGCGGGGCCTCCAGCGTGGACGAGAGCCTGGTCACCGGCGAGAGTCTGCCGGTGGAGAAACAGCCGGGCGATACGCTGATCGGCGCCACGCTCAACCGCAGCGGCAGTTTCCAGATGCGCGCCACCCGCGTGGGTAAGGAGACGGCCCTGGCCCAGATCATTCGCCTGGTGCAGGAGGCCCAGGGCAGCCGGGCGCCGGTGCAGCGTCTGGTGGACCGCGTGGCGGGCGTGTTCGTGCCTGTGGTGATCGTCATCGCTCTGCTGACCTTTGCCGCCTGGTTCTTCATCGGCGACGTGGGTTTCACCCGGGCGATGCTCTTCGCCGTGGCCGTGCTGGTGATCGCCTGCCCCTGCGCCCTCGGCCTGGCGACCCCCACGGCGATCATGGTCGGCACGGGCGTGGGCGCCGAACGGGGCATTCTGATCAAGAACGCCGAGAGTCTGGAGCGGGCGGCCCACATCCAGACCGTGGTGCTCGACAAGACCGGCACGATCACCGAGGGCCGTCCGGCGGGGACGGACGTGGGGGTGTCGCGCCAGGGTGCGCCGCTGCTGGCGGCGCGCGGCGCGGGGGCGGGTGCGCAGGCGCGGGCGCGGGCGGCGCCATCGGGCGCCTTGCTTTCGCCTGTCGCCGCAAACGGTTCCGCGTTCGCGGCCGGTGACCTGGTCGGGGAAGCGGTCGAGGGCGGCGCGGAAGAGCGGCTGCTGTGGCTGGCGGCCTCGGCGGAGAGCCGCTCCGAGCACCCGCTGGGCGAGGCGGTCGCGCGGGCGGCGCGGGAGCGCGGGCTGGCCCTGGCCGCCCCGGAGCGTTTCAGCGCCATCGCCGGGGCGGGCATCGAGGCCGAGGTGGCGGGGCAGACGGTGCTGGTAGGCGCCCCCCGGCTGATGGCCGAGCGCGGCGTGGCCCTGGACGAACTGTCCGCCGAGGTGGAGCGCCTTCAGGCCGAGGGCAAGACGGCCATGGTCGTGGCCGCCGACGGCGTGGCGCTGGGACTGATCGCTGTGGCCGACACGGTGCGGCCCACCTCGGCGGGGGCCATCGCCGAACTGCGCGGCCAGGGCATCGAAGTGGCGATGCTCACCGGCGACAATGCCCGCACCGCCGCGGCGATCGCCGCGCAGGTCGGCGTGAGCCGCGTGCTGGCGGAGGTGCGGCCCGAGGACAAGGCCGCCGAGGTGCAGCGGCTCCAGGAAGAGGGCCGGATCGTGGCCATGGTCGGCGACGGCATCAACGACGCGCCGGCGCTGGCCCGCGCCGACGTGGGCATCGCCATCGGCACCGGCGCCGACGTGGCCATGGAGACCGCCGACATCACCCTGATGCGCGGCGACCTGCGCGGTGTGTCCCGGGCCATCGCCCTGAGCCGGGCAACCATGGGCACCATTCGCTGGAACCTCTTCTGGGCCTTCATCTACAACGTGCTGCTGATCCCCGTGGCGGCGGGCGCGCTGTACCCCTTCACCGGCTGGCAACTCAGCCCGATCCTGGCCGCGGGCGCCATGGCCTTCAGTTCGGTGTTTGTGGTAAGTAATTCGCTGCGCCTGCGACGACGATTCTCACGCTAGGCCACATGCGTGGGGCGCACCCCGCCGCGATGCAAACCGGCCCCTCCGTACCCGCAGGGCCGCAGCGCGCTGCGGCCTACGCGCCTATGTTCACCTCAGGGCACATGCGCGGGGCGCACACCGCCGCGATGCAAACCGGCCCCCGTACGTACGGCCGCAGCGCGCTGCGGCCTACGCGCCTATGTTCACCTCAGGGCACATGCGCGGGGCGCACACCACCGCGATGCAAACCGGCCCCCGTACGTACGGCCGCAGCGCGCTGCGGCCCTGCGCACCTATGTTCACCTCAGGGCACATGCGCGGGGCGCACACCGCCGCGATGCAAACCGGCCCCCGTACGTACGGCCGCAGCGCGCTG
>JAOACN010000590.1 GCA_026417815.1 Chloroflexaceae bacterium
CTCGTGGGCTCGGAGATGTGTATAAGAGACAGGGGAAACGCAGGACTGATGCCAGGGCTCGTGCGAAGACCCCGGGGCGGCGTAGCCGCCCCGGGGTCTTACCTCTGCTTTGTCACTTGCCGCGGCTTCCGCTGCGAGGAGGTTCGGAGGGGTGCAACCCCTCCAGGCTTGCGGCCCTGCAACCCCCGCCAGCAGCAAAGGGGCAAAGGAGAGTTAATTGCCCGGCAACGTCTGCGCCTCATGGACGATGGGGGACATCGCCCGTAGCGGTGGGGGGGCCTCTGCGTGCAGGAAGCGCAGGAGTACCGTATTGAAGGTGTCGGCTTCGTCGAGGAAGGGGAAGTGGCGGCTGCGAGGCATAGTGACGACTTCGGCCATGGGCACATCGGCAAAGAGTTCAACCTGATTGGGATTGACAATGTCGTCTCGCCCGCCGTGGATGATCAGCGCGGGCACCCGCAGACGGGGGAGTTCGGGGCGCAAGTCGGTGCGCCACATGGAACTGACAGCGTAGCGCAGCGTGTCGGCGCTCGACTTCACACTGTCGTCAACAACTTCGTGCACCGCCGGATCGTTTGTCTGGCCGAGAAAGAAGCGGAAGAGATAGCGCCGCAGCAGCGGCGTGCGCGCGAACGTATCGGCGAGAAAGGGCCGGTCGGTCAACTTCAGCAGCCATGACAACGAGTCGCCATTGATGGGCGCGCCGACGGTTACCACGCGCTGGATGCGCTCGGGGTGGTTAATCGCCGTCTTCATGGCTACCATACCACCCATCGAGTGACCGACCAGCATCACCTGGTCAATGCCAAGAGCATCGAGAAAGCGGATGACCTGTTCGGAGTAAGCCTGAATGCTCTCCTGGACGCGCTTGCGGCGCGAGTCGCCAAAGCCCCAGAAATCGAACGAATAGGTGCGAAACTGCCCGGCAACGACCTCCATGGTTGGGAACCAGTAGCGCCAGCTGCCGAGCCAACCGTGCAAGAAGAGCACCGGCCGGCCCCGTCCGAAGACTTCGTAGTGAACCACCTGATTGTCAATAACAACTATGCTCATTGGCGTTGCACCGGCAGCGAGGACGAACCAGGGATGCTTCGTTCCCCTGAAAGGCTACATATTTGCATCTATCATAACGCAATGCCGTGACCGAATTTGCGCAGCTATGCTCGAAGTTTTTGACCACTTCAGCGGGTCGCGGTCTCACCGGAGGCGCGGACCCCTGCCAGGCTCGCCTGTGTGATTTAATCGGCGCTGCTACCCGCCCGAATGCGGAGGCCAGGGTTACCTCCTTCGCGTCCTCCCAGGGAACGCTGCAGTCGCCAGCGCAGCATGGCGATATCGTTGGAGATGGCGCGCAGGTGCTCCAGTTCTTGCTCAAGTCCCTCCAGCAACACCCGCACCTGGGGACCGCTCGTGGGGCCCGTGCGTTCGACCGAGAGCTGGCCCACCCGTTCCTGAATGGCCGAGAGCAGGCTCATCAGGTGCGCCCAGGCTTCGTTGTCCTGCGCCTGCACGTGGCGCTGCAACCGCGCGCGTGTGTCGAGCCAGTGCTGGATCTGCATTTGCATCGCGCCAATACGTTCCTCGATCTGTCGCAGGGCTTCCGTATCGGCCACGAGCGCCTGTCCGGAGCGGTCTTCGGACTGGCTCGCAGTGATCACCTGTTCCAGTTGTTCCTGGAAGTAAGCGATCGAGGCGCTTAATTCGGATTGGCGCATGGCGACGGCTTCCTGCTCACTGAGCATGTCGAGGAGCATGTCGCGGAGCCGGGCCGCTTCAGTGGCGTTGCTTACCGCCTGCTGATGCAGCAGGTGCGGAACGAACCACAGTAAGAGGGCAAGGAGCGTGATAATGGCAATGCCAAGCGCGACAAAGAGTGCGGCCATACTGCTCGTCTCTCCTTCACCGTTACCGCTACTATTGCGGCTTCGCCGCATATCTTTAATCAGATGCACGGGGAACCCGCGTTTCCCCGCCTCTGCCAGGAGTAGGGATTCTGGGACGGCGAAGCCCTCCCAAACCCTCCCGCGTTCCCTTCATGGGAGAGTTCGGGAGGGCGAAGCCCTCCCAAACGGTTCGCTACTTATATCAGTATACGTGCGCCATCAGGACATTCGAGGGGCAGGGGATGACAGCAGGATTACACTCCATCTGGTTGTTCAGCAACCGGCTGCCCTGAACGGCGCACCACCACCACCCGATCGCGCCCGGCCAGGTCCTGATGCACCTGTATCTCGGCGCCAGGCAGAGCGGCTCGCGCCAGTTCGGCGACCATCTGAGCCTGCCACGCCCCGATCTCCAGCGCCAGGGCGCCGTTGGGACGCAGAGCGGCAGGCGCCGCGGCCAGCAGGCGCCGGTAGACCGCCGCTCCGTCTGGCCCGCCGTCGAGGGCCAGGCGTGGCTCGTAGGCCCGCACGTCCGGGGCAATCTCAGCGTATATGGTGTAGGGCGGGTTGCTGACGATCAGGTCCACCGGTTCAGGGAGGGGCGCGAGCAGATCGCCCTGGAGCAGGCGCACACGCCCTTGCAGCCCGTGGCGGGCAACGTTGCGCCCGGCCACCGCCAGGGCCGCCGCCGAGAGGTCCACGGCATAGATCAGGGCCTCGGGCAGGTGCGTGGCCAGGGCAATGGCGATG
>JAOACN010000650.1 GCA_026417815.1 Chloroflexaceae bacterium
GCATCGGGCGGGGGTGTGGGGAAACCAGGTTTCCCCGCCTCCCTCCGGGCGGGGGGGGGGGGGCGGCACGTCGGGCATCGGGCGGGGGTGTGGGGAAACCAGGTTTCCCCACCTCCCTCCAGGCGGCGGCGGGGCCGCGGCACGTCGGGCATCGGGCGGGGGTGTGGGGAAACCAGGTTTCCCCACCTCCCTCCAGGCGGCGGCGAGACCGCAGCAAGTCGGGCATCGGGCGGGGGCATGGGGAAACCGGGTTTCCCCACCTCACCTTACGGGAAGTAGACCCGCGAGGTGAACGCGCCGTGCAAGCCGTGGGGGATGTGGTGGCCGAGAGAGAGCCTCGCCAGGGGGCCCCGGGCGGGGCGCCGGGCGTCAAGGATCACCAGGTCGGACTCGTGGCGCGCGGCGTCATAGACCAGGGCCAGCAGCCAGCCGTCATCTTCGGTGGGGCTGCTGTTGCGCTCCGGGTCGCCACTGTCGGGCGAGACGGCGCCGGCAACGGCGGCGCTCCGGGGTCTGGGCACGAAGACAGGCTCGCTGACGAAGCCGCGCGGCGCCGCGCTCCACAGTTCCTGCGCTCCGCTCTCCAGGTCGAGCTTCCAGATCGCCTGCAAGGGGCCGTTCCCTTCGGGCGCGTCGGCAGCCGCCAGGTAGACATAGCGGTATGGACGCCCCACCTTTGCCGGATGCAGTACGGGAAACTCGCAGGCGCGCTGGTCAAAGGTCCGGCACCGCACCGCGCCCGAACGCAGGTCCAGTATCGTCCGGGTGAGTTTGCCGGGCGGCAGGGCGGCGAAGTCGATCTGGCGGAAGTTGGTCCGCGGGTCAATCCCGACGTAGGAGGCGTACCAGACCGAATCGATCACCAGCACATCACCGTCTTCAAAGGCGTTGGCGTGGTGCCAGACAAACCCGCCGGGGACGCGGAAGGCGCGTGGCGCGCCCACGCTCGGGTGGCGCGGCAGGACGATGATGGTCGAGGGCCGGCCGGGCTGCGAGGCCAGGCCCTGGGCCGCGCTCTGCAGGCCGAGGGCGTATGGTAGCGCGTCGTAGCGCACGGGGTTCTGGATGAAAATGGCGAAGCGCGGTGTAATCGCCACATCGTGCAGAAAGGCGAAGCGGTCGATCTCAAAGGCATTGTGCCGGACGAGGCGAAAGGCCGGGTCGAATTCGTAGAGGTTGAGGGTGGTAGAAAGCCCCGGCTTGAGGCCAAAGTTCACCAGGGCCGGCGCTCCGTCGTCCCAGGGAGAGGCGGGATCGATATGGTAGTGGGCGGCAAAGGCGTCGCCGGGGCGCAGCACGCCTTCGAGGCGGTCGAGGCCGAGGGTGTCGAGGGTCAGCGGATCGAGGCGATGCGGTTCGGCGGCCTCCCAGAGGGCCAGAAGCCGCCCGGCCCAGGGCAGCGCCCCCGTGTTGGCGACATTCTTGAGCCGCAGGTCGAGGGCGTTGGCCAGCCACCCGCCGGGGCGCTGGGTGCCAAACACGCCGCGGTAGAGCGGTCTGCCGGCCCGTTGCTCGGCGAGGAAGCCTTCGGTGCGCACGAAACGATTGCGGTAGTAGGCTTGCCCGTCACGGAAGCTGATGGCCACGACCATGCCATCCCCATCGAAGGGATGGTGTACCGGGTAGCCAGCAACGTCGAGCAAGCCGGGGCCGTTGCGGTAGAGGGTGCCGTGTAACTCGACGGGAACGTGACCTTCGATATGCTCGATCCAGAAGCTATGTTCCTCGGGCTGCGACTCATAGCCGCGGGCCCAGTCACTGAGCAAGGTGGCGCCTGCCTCGGGCAGGGTCAAGGTCATCACGGAAGGGGTCCTTTCCAGGTGTCAGGGGAGGCCCGGGGGAAGCAGGGGCGAAGCCCCCGCGTCCCCCGCCCAGATGAAGGGTCGTTGCATTAATAATTGTACCTGAATACCTGAAAAGGGACCCCGGCGGAGCCAACGTAGCCCCGTCGAGCCGCCCCGCCGGGGCGGCTCGACGGGGCGGGGCACGGTTCCCTACGGGATGTAAATTCGCACCCCGGGGAAGATCAGGTCGGGGTCAGGGCCAAGCACGTTGCGGTTGGCGTGGAAGATCTCGGGCCAGAGAAGCTCGTTGCCGTAGGCCCGCAGGGCGATCCAGCGCAGGTAGTCGTGGGGCTGGATGGTGTAGAAGCTCTGGCGCGCGATGGGTCCGCGGGCAGGGAGCCTCGCCGGGGCCGCCGGGCGCACGGCGGCAATTCGCGGCAGCACCAGGCGCTGACCGGGGCGGAGCAGGTTGGGGTTGCTGCCGATGACGCCGAAATTGGCGTCCCATATGGCCGGAGCGAAGCGCGTGGTTCCGTAGAAGCGCAACGAGATGCTGCTCAGCGTGTCCCCGGCTCGCACCACATAGACCGCAGCGGTGATCCGCGCCGGGCGGGTGACAACACCGCCAGCGGGGCGACCGGGGCCGGCGGGAGGCACGGCGCCGATCTGGCCCCCGAAGGGTACGCCGTCCTGGTAGCCGGGGGGTTGCACATAGCCGGGTGGCGGTGGAGGCTGCGGGGCCGGCGCCGCAGGTTGCTCTGGCGGTGGGGGAGGTGGAATGATCTGGTCGGCCAGGGTGATCGCGGGCAGGGTCACGGTCGCCGGGGTGTAGGCAAACGCCGCGTCGGGCAGGCGGTTCACAGTGGTGAAACTGACCGCTTCCGGGCGAGCGGCGGCGACGGGAGCCGGCTCTTCGGCCAGTTCAAAGGCCGGAAACGCGACCGGCGCCGCGGCAGGGCCGGTGACGATGCTTGCCAGCATTGCCGCATCTTCGGCGGTAGGAGCCGCGAGCAGGCTGGCGAGGAGGGCCTGATCGGCAGCCGCGGCGGAAGCCTGGTCAGCGAGCGTGTGGACAGCGGGGACCAGGGCGGCGGCCAGGGTTGGCGTCACGCGCTCGCGGGCGGCCCACACGGGGGTGACCCCCACACTGGCCACGGCGATCCCGCCTGCCAGCAGGACCACCGCAGCGCCTCCGAGCAGGCGCGAGGTCGTTCGCGCCCCGAGCCGGGCGCTAGCCCGGCGGACCGACCCCGGGGGGCGCTGCGGCGCCAGTCGCGCGGCGGCGGACCAGGGCGACGCGCTCGCCGTGGTCGTGAGCAGGCCCTCGAGGAGCGCACCCTCGGCGCCGGCTGGCGCGGGAGCTCGAAGACCCGCAGTGGCTTTGGCATCCATGGCATACTCCTTCTCTCACGGGGCCCTGCGCCCCTGAGCGTGTTCAGAGCATAGCACACTCGCGCCGATGGTCAAGAGGCATGAGAAACCCGCGAAGGAACCGTGGTTCTCCGCGGGTGCGCGATTACCGTATCCGGAAACTTAGGATTATTACTACAACGGGACTTCCCGCTGGAGGGGAGGCTCGGAGGGGCTGCGCCCCTCCGCATCGGAAGCGGTCAGGCCTGCCGGATGGCCTCGTAGACAATCTCCAGCGTATCAATTTTGTTGCCATCACCGTCGGCGCGAGCCACTTCCCACATCGACGGCCAGGCGCCGCTGAAGCGCCAGCGGCCCTTCACGTGCCCGAAGCGATCGAGTTCGATAATCGAGCCATCGTGGCGCACCGGATGGCCACTCGCGGTCATCTCTTCCCACTCAATCAGCGACTGATCGAGGGTAACGCCGTTTGAAAGGCGGATCACCATATCATGGCCCGGCTCCGCCAGGTCGAGCAGGCTGATCTCGTCATCGCCAATGTAGAACTCGATCGGGTCCTCGTAGCCGTGCAGACCTACGCACTCACGAAAAGCCGCGCAGGGCACCCCCTCGACTTCAACGATAAAGCGATACTCGCGCAGGTTGCTCGGTAACAGGATGTTCCGCATCACCATACCTCCTCGCTGGTGAGGAGGGCGGCGGGAGTCAGGAGCCCCCGCTCCCTGCCCCAACCCTGTCTCGCGCGGCACACCAACACCTGGACCCGTTACAGACAACGGCAAGGCATTCCGAAGCTGTGAACCTTTATTGAGTCAGTATAATGCACCGCGGCATTCGGGACGGAAAAGAAAGCTACCGTCGGGGTTATGAGACCTTTACCGTTGCGCCACAGACGAACCGGGGAGGGCAGCGCCCTCCCCGATTGCCATTCCGCGGGAGACTCAGCAGCCTACCTGCTTATTGGGATCGCGGAGCGGCAGGTTGAGCGGATTTTCGGCCTGATCGCGGATCAGTTCAGGATCGATGCCTCTGGGAATGGCGCCGCCGAAGGTCGTATCGGCCACCAGTTCGGGGCGCTCCTCCTTGAGGCGGGCGATCTCCTCGCGGGTGAACACGCGGCTCTCATCGAAGCCCAGGTCAACCTGCACCGAGGCGCCCTTCATATGGATGCGCCCGATATCGTAGAATCGTTTCTCGAAGGTCGTCTTGGCGAAGGCGCGCAGACAACCGAGCATATACTTGCGCTTGGTCTTATCCTTGATGAAGGGATACTCCAGGAACGCCTTGCGCATGTAGAAGCGGGCGTAGTTGCGCAGCACGCCTTTGAGCACCTGCTCGCGCTCCATCAACTCGGGCTTCATAATCGGGGTGACGAAGTTGTACTTGGAGTAGTCGCGCACCTCGACCCGATCACCCAGTTCCTCGAACAGTTCGGCGAAGGGCCAGGGGGTGTACATGTTCCAGTTGGCCATGTCCACCTTCCAATCGAGGGCCATGCGGTAGGTCTCCTCGATCGTCTCGGGGGTTTCGTTCTCCAACCCCATGATGAACTGGGCCTCGGCGACCATGCCCGCTTCCTGGATGAGGCGAATGGCGGTCTTGTTCTGCTCGATGGTCGTCTGCTTGCGGAAGATTTCCAGGTTCATCTGGGCCGCGGCTTCGGTGCCCAGTGAGATGTGCATCAACCCGGCCCGGCGCCAGAGGGGCAGCAGATCCTTGTCGCGCATAATATCGGTAACGCGGGTGTTGATGCCCCACAGCACCGGCAGCTTCCGGCGGGCCAACTCTTCGCACAGGGCGGTGAACTTCTTGCGGTTGAGCGTGGGCTCCTCGTCGGCCAGGATGAAGAACCCGACCTTGTAGTCGCGCACCAGCGACTCGATCTCATCAACGAACTTGATCGGGTTGCGCGAGCGGTAGCGCCGCCAGAACTTCCACTGCGAGCAGAAGCGGCAGGTGAAGGGGCAGCCGCGGGCGAAGTTCGGCACCGCCACCCGCACGTTCAGCGGCACGTAGATGTACTTGTCCCAGTCGAGCAGGCTCCAATCGGGGGACAGGGTGTCGAGGTCGGCGATGGGGTCACTGGCCGGGGTGGCGACGACCTTGCCCTCTTCCAGGTAGGCGATGCCGCGGATGTTGGGGCGGTCCTTCAGATCCGATCCGGCCTCGATGCTGCGCATCAGGTTGACGATGATCTCTTCGCCCTCGCCACGCACGATATAGTCGATCCAGGGCGCCTCGCTGAAGACCTGGGTGTACATGAACGTGGGATGGATGCCGCCAAGGATCAGTCTGGCGTTGGGCCGTTCTTCGCGGGCGATCTTCAGCGTATCCTGGGCCTTGAGAATCATGGGCGTGATCGCCGTGGCCATGATCACGTCGGGCTGGTTGATGCGGATGATCTGGCGCAACTGGTCGTCGGGGATGTGGAAGGTCATCGCATCAACAAAGCGGATGTTGTCGTAGCCTGCCTGCTTCAGGGCGCCGCCGATGTAGGGCACCCAACTCGGCGGCCAGTTTCCGGCAATCTCGGCCCCGCCCGCGTGATAGTTCGGCTGGATCATCATGATCCGCATACTGGTCTCCCTTTTGGCTTGGGGGGTGGCGCCCCGCATCCCTGCGACAGAGTCTGAACTACGTAGACCACACAATGCCGGGAAGGCCGTTCCTTCCCGGCGTCAGCGCCAGGTGACGGTGAAGGTGCAGGCCTCGGCCCCGCACGCGACGCAGGCCGTCTCGCGCACGCGCACCCGCCGGTCGATCAGGGTTTGCAACAGGGTCTGGAAACACTGTTCGTAGTAGCGGCACAGCGGCGCGCTGGCGGCGGCCCCGCGGCACTCCGGGCAATCGGCCAGCCGCAGGACGGCTTCGCCGCGCCCCACGGCGTAGCTGAAGCGCCCCGTGCCGGCGAATGTCCAGGCGTGGGCGGCGATGGCCTTCAGCAACACGCGCAGGCCCGCGGCTGGCGGCAGCAACGGCAGGACGACACGGGCCGGCCCGGGGATGCGGTGCGCCAGCAGGTAGCCCGCCGTGCGCTCGCCCGAGCGCGCCAGGATGCGCCCCGCTTCCGCGGCGCCCGCCTCGGCC
>JAOACN010000689.1 GCA_026417815.1 Chloroflexaceae bacterium
AGGAGATGTGTATAAGAGACAGCTGCTGCTATGCTCGCATCGTATCCTCCTTGAAGGGACGGGCCGCCGGAGGGAATTAGTGTATACTTAACACTATATGATAGTCGCCATAGGGCCGAATGTCAAGCCCAGGGCCTGTGCAAAGTCTGTCTTCCACAGCATCGAAAAAAACGGGGTTGGCGGCTTTGCCCCGTGGACCTTGCACAGGCCCTGATGTTGAACCCTGCGCGGATGCTTCAATATCGGCTATCATGGGAGCCGGTCGGGGGACGTAGCCCTCCCAGGCTCTCCGCCGGAGGGGAGGGTCAGGGAGGGCGCAGCCCTCCCAGGAAGAGATCGAGGTACGTCTGTTGTGCGGCGAAGCCGCATGGACGCCTGTGAGAAAGGAACCGCGTATGCACCCCGATGAGTTTCGGCAAGCGGGCCATGCGTTAATCGACTGGATCGCCGCCTATCGCGAGCGCCTCCCCGAACTGCCGGTCTGGTCGCGCGTGAACCCGGGGGCGATCCGCGCGCAGCTCCCCGCCGCGCCTCCCGAGGCCCCCGAGCCGTTCGCTGCGCTGATGGAGGACCTGGAGCGCATCATTCTCCCCGGTCTCTCGCACTGGCAGCCCCCGCGCTTCTTCGGCTACTTCCCCGCCAACGCCGCCCTGGCCTCGGTCCTTGGCGACCTGCTGAGCACGGGGTTGGGCCAGCTCGGCCTGAACTGGGAAGCCAGCCCGGCGCTGACCGAGCTGGAGGAGCACATGGCCGACTGGATGCGCCAGCTCCTCGGCCTGTCGGAGGCGTGGCGCGGGGTCATCCACGATACGGCCAGCACCGCCACCCTGGTGGCGCTCCTCTGCGCCCGCGAACGCAGTACCAGTTACAGCCAGACCCGCGGCGGGTTGCAGGCCGAGGAGTTGCCGTTGACGGTCTATGTCTCGGCCGAGAGCCACAGTTCGGTGGAGAAGGCCGTGCTGCTCGCCGGCTTCGGGCGCTCCACCCTGCGGATCATCCCCACCGACGAACGCCACGGGATGCGCGTGGATCTGCTGGCCGACGAGATCGTC
Organism: Chloroflexaceae bacterium; assembly: GCA_026417815.1. Taxonomy (GTDB): domain Bacteria; phylum Chloroflexota; class Chloroflexia; order Chloroflexales; family Chloroflexaceae; genus JACAEO01. The sequence goes on from JAOACN010000689.1 coordinate 1,053, forward strand.
GCTGACCTGACCTATGGCCGCCGGCCCTGCGCCGTTGTGGCGACAACGGGCACGACCGCGACCACCGGTTTCGACCCGCTGGAGCCGATCGCCGCCATCTGCCAGGAGCGGGGCCTGTGGCTGCACGTGGACGCGGCCATGGCCGGCTCGGCGCTCATCCTGCCCGAGTGCCGCTGGATGTGGCAGGGCATCGAGGGGGCCGACAGTCTGGTGCTCAACCCCCACAAGTGGCTCGGCGCGGCCTTCGATTGTTCGCTCTTCTACGTCCGCGATCCGCAACACCTGATCCGGGTGATGTCCACCAACCCGAGCTATTTGCAGACCGCGACCGATGGGGCGGTGACCAACTTCCGCGACTGGGGCATTCCACTGGGGCGGCGCTTCCGCGCTCTCAAGCTCTGGTTCCTGCTGCGGCTGGAGGGGGTCGAGGCCCTGCGCGCCCGACTGCGCCGCGATCTGTCCGCGGCTCAATGGCTCGCCGAGCAGGTCCGCACGACGCCGGAGTGGCGGCTGCTCAATACGGTGCACCTGCAAACGGTCTGCGTGCGCCACGAGCCTGCGGGGCTGGAAGGCGAGGCCCTCGACCGCCACACTCTCGACTGGGTCGGACGGATCAACGCCTCGGGGGCGGCCTTCCTGACCCCGGCGGTCCTCGACGGGCGCTGGATGTGCCGGGTGAGCATCGGCGCCGAGCCGACCACCCATGCCGATGTCGCCGCCCTGTGGGCCTTGATGCGCGAGGAGGCCGAGTAGGGCCGAAGCATTGGCGTAGCCAATGCTTCGGCCTTACAGGTTCAGCGCTGCGCCATGCTCCAGGGCGTGGGCCGCCTCGCCTATGGCTTCGTGCAGCGTCGGGTGGGCATGGACGGTCCGTGCCAGGCTCTCGCCGGTGGCCTCGTGGGTCAGGGCCAGTCCCCCTTCGCCAATGATCTCGGTGACGTGGGGGCCGATCAGGTGCATTCCCAGGATCTCGCCGTACTGCTGGTCGGCAATGAGTTTGGCGAACCCGAAGCGGCTCTGGCCGAGCACCCGCGCCTTGCCATTGGCCGAGAAGGGGAAGCGGCCCACCTTCACCTGGTAGCCCTGCTCCTTCGCCTGGGCCTCGGTCAGGCCAACGCTGGCGATCTCGGGGCTGCAATAGGTGCAGGCGGGGATCTTGCGGTAATCCAGCGGGGTTACGTGCAGCCCGGCGATGTGCTCAACCGCCAGCACGCCCTCGGCGCTGGCCTTATGGGCCAGCCAGGGCGTGGCGGCCACGCAGTCGCCAATCGCGTAGATCCCATCGGCGGCGCGCATGTAACCGTCGGTCTCGATGAACCCGCGGGCGTTGCGCTTCACGCCGGCCTCCTCCAGGCCGATGTTGTCAGTGTTTGGCGCAATGCCGATGGCGACCAGGAGCTTCTCCACGGCGATCTGCTGGGCCTTGCCGCCGGCATCGGTCAGCGCGACCACCACCTGCTCGTCCCCGACGTCAATGCTCTCCACCCGCGCGCCGGCCAGCGTCTTAATCCCCCGGCGCTGAAAGGCTCTGGCCAGTTCGGTGGAGACCTCTTCGTCTTCGTTCGGCACGATCCGCGGCAGGGCTTCGACCAGGGTCACCTCGGCCCCGAAGGCGCGGTACATCGAGGCGAACTCGACCCCGATCGCCCCCGCGCCGATTGCCAGCAGGCTCTTCGGCACGGTGGCGAGCCGCAGCGCGTCGGTAGAAGAGAGCACCCGCTGCCCGTCGAACTCCACGCCGGGGAAGGGCCGCGGGCGCGCCCCGGTCGCCACAATGATCTGCTTGCCGGTCAGGGTGCGCTCTCCGCCCTCGTTCAGGCGCACGTGCACCTGGCCGCGCCCCGCCAGCCGGCCCCAACCGGCCACCACCTCGACCTTGTTCTTCTTCATCAGGTAGCCCACGCCGTCGGTGCTGGCCTTGACCACGGCATCTTTATGCTTCATGGCGCCGCCAAGGTCGAAGCTAATGCCCTCGACGCTGATGCCGAAGCGTTTCCCTTCCCGCACCTCATCGAGCAGGTCGGCGCTGTGCAACAACGCCTTGGTGGGAATGCAGCCGACGTTCAGACACACGCCGCCAAGCGGCCCTGACT
>JAOACN010000031.1 GCA_026417815.1 Chloroflexaceae bacterium
GGGGGGGGGGGGGGGGGTTGGCGGGCGGCGGGGTACGCCGCGGCGCTGGGGCTGGCGTGTCTCGCAGTGGTGCTGCCCTGGAGCCTCTACGCCAGCCGGGCCTACGGCGGCTCCATCCTGGTTGACACCACGGGCGCCTACAATCTGCTCCTCGGCGCGCGCACCGCCTTCGACGGCGGGCGCGACTCCACCCCGGTCCGCAACTTCGTCCTCGCGCTCCTGCCCATCCCCGGGCGCAGCCAGGCGGAGCGGCTGGCGCTGCTGGAGCCGCGCCGCGCCGCCGATGGCAGCGTGCAACGGGCCGGCTCCTGCCTGTACGCCGCCGGCGATCCGCGCCTGATGGCGGCCCTGGAGCGCCCGCCGGAGCAGCTCACCCAGGCCGAGCGCCAGAGCCTGATGGGCGCCGAGGCCGGCTGCCTGCTGCGCGCCCGGCCCCTGGCGTTTGCGCGGAAGAGCCTGCTGGAATTCGTCGATCTCTTCCGCATCAACTACACCGGCGACGAACGCCTGACCCGCGGCTTCGCCCTGGGCCGCCTGCCGCCCTGGTACACCCTGAGCCTGCTGCTGCTGGACGACACGCTCTACGTCCTGGCGCTGCCCCTGGCCGCGCTGGGATGGGCCGTGCTGCGAACCCGGGCGAGCGGCGCGGGGAACGACACACCAGAGGGAACAACAACCGCCATCGCGTTAAGTGGCGTGATCGGCCTCTGGCTGGTGTACAATCTGATAACCGCGCCTCTGTTCTTCGCCATTAACCGCTTTCGGGCGCCGTTGATACCCTTTGTTCTGTTGTTGGCTGCGGCGGCGCTGGCCGCCGGGCCGGGGCTGCGGGCCGCGCTACGGAGCAGCTACGGCGCGGCCTGCGCCACGCTGGGCGGGCTGTTGCTGCTGGTGGCGGCGGCGCCCTATGCCTATCTGGAACCGCGGGCGCCCGGCGCCGCTTCGACCTGGGCCTCCTACCTTGGCCCTTACCCCTCCAGCCTGGCCAGCAGCCGGATCGCTCTCCAGGCGCGCCCGGGTTACCTCGCCGAGCAGCGGCTGGCCGCGGCCCTGGGCGCTGGCGACACTGCGGCGGCCCGTGCTGCCCTGAGCGACCCGCGTCTGCCACCGTACAGCGCCGCGGTGGGCGCGCCGCTGCTCGATGGGCTGGAAGGACGCCCCGCGGAGGGGCTGGAGCGGCTGGCCCGCGGCCCGGTACGGCCCCTTGAGCCCTGGCAGACAGCGGTGGTCGCGGGCGAGTTGTTGCGCCAGATGGGGGAGATCGAGGCCGCGCGTCGCGAGTTCGGCCCCGAACTGGTGGATAGCCAGAACCCCGTACCGTGGGCCTGGACCTGGTTGTACCCGCCGCGACTGCCCGAAGACCGCCTGGCCGTGGCCGACGACAACGACCTGGGGTACCTGCGGGGCTTCTATCTGGGGGGATACGAGCCCGCGCTCGAGGCGACCGTGCGCTGGGCCAGCGGTGTGTCGGCGCTGCGCTTTCCCCGGGCGGGCGCTGGCGCGCCCCGGGAACTCTGCCTGCGCCTGGGGGGCGCCTGGCCCGAGGATCTGCCCTTGCCAACGGTGGAGGCGTATCTGGACGGGACGGCCCTGGGCGCGATTGCCCTTACCCGCGAACTGCGGGTGGTCTGTCTGGATCTCCCGGCGCGCCCGCCGGGGGCGACCTACGTGGTGGAACTGCGCGCCCCTACCTTCGTTCCCGACGCGCTCGACCTGATCGGGCAGCAGGGGCCGCAGGAGGGCCAGTTGCGCCTGCTGGCCTACCAACTCGACTGGGCCGAGGTGAGGTAACGATCGTGAACCAGGCCCGGCGTCTGCCGCCTGACATCCTGCCGCTGGCGCTGATTACCCTGGCGGGGTTGGGGCTGCGCCTGCTGGTGTGGCGCTGGCGCGAGTTTCAACCCCTCGGGGGGGACGAGCAGGAGTATTTCAACGCGGCGCTGATCCTGCTGCGCGAATGGCGCTACCAGGAACTGCTGTTCATGCGTCCGCCCCTCTACCCTCTCTTCCTGGCCGCCAGCATCGTGGTGGTGGACTCGCTGGTGCAGAACCTGCGGCTGGTGCAGGCCCTGGTGAGCACCGCGACCATCCCGGTGGTCTACCTGTTGAGTCGGGAAGTGGCCCTGGCCCTCGACCGGCCACCCGTGGCGGCGCGGCGGGCGGGGTTGGCAGCGGCGCTGCTGGCGGCGTTGAGCTACACCCTGGCGGCCAACGCCACGGAACTGCTCGCCGAGACGCTGTTTCTTTTCGCTCTGACCGCGAGCTTCTGGTTGCTGGTACGGGCGGGCCGCCACGGCGCGGCGTGGCGCGCCGGCGTCGCAGGGATGGCGGTGGGCCTCGCCAGTCTGGTGCGCTCGATGGCCCTGCCGCTGCTGCCCCTGGGGGGCCTCTGGCTGCTCATCGGGCGGGGCGGGGCGACGTGGCGCCGAGCGGCCGTGTTCGTACTGGCGGGCTGTCTGGTCATTCTGCCCTGGACCTTCCGCAACTACCTGGTCTATGGCGGCCTGATCCTGATTGACACCACCGGCGCGGAGAACCTGTGGCTCGACAACGACCCGGCCGGGCGGGAGGCGGTCAAGGCGCAACTCTTCGCCCTGGGGGAGGACCGGCTGGCGCGGCAGCAACTCGCCGCGCGCGCGGGCTGGGCGGCGATCCGCGACGATCCGGCGCGTTTCGCGGCAAAGGCCTGGGGCGAATTGCTGCGGTTCTTCGCCCTGGAGCATACCGATGACATGCGCGCCCGCCCGCAGATCTGGGTGCGGCCGGCGGACGTGTGGCTGCGCCTGATCCTCGGCGATGGGCTGTGGCTGCTGCTGGCCCTGGCCGGCAGCTACGGTCTGGCGCGGGGGTTGCTGCAACCGGGGGCGGGAGGGGGGTGGCGCGCCACCCTGCGTTCTCCGGCGTGGCTGCTCGCGCCGTGGGCGCTGTATGTCATTCTGACCACGCTGGTGTTTCACGTGGAACTGCGCTACCGTCTGCCCCTGTATCCGGCCCTGTTGCCCTTCGCCGGGCTGACGCTGACGGGCCAATCGGCGCCATCTGCGGCCCGGCGTGCCCCGCATCCCGGCGCCTCCCGGCCTGCGGTGCCCGTCTCGACCAGCGCCGGCCTGCAGACGAACGGCGCGCGCCCGTCCCTACACGACTTTGTGGCCCTGCTGGCGCCCTTCGCCGTGCTGACCCTGACGCTCCTCCACGTGAACTACGTGGCCCTGGGCTGGCAACTGGGGTTGAAGCACTGGCGCCTGGCGCGCGCCGAGGCCGCGCTGGAGCGGGGCGACGCGGCGGGAGCGCGACGCGCCGCCTCGGCGGCGCTGGAGCGGGACGAAGGCTCGGCCCTGGCGCGCATCGCCCTGGCGCGCGCCGAACTGCTGAGCGGCAACCTGCCCGCCGCGCTGGCGCATCTTGACGACGCTGTAGCGGTGCTGCCCGACCATCCCCAGGCGCGGGTGCTGCGGGGCGACGTGCGCCGGGCGCTCGGCGACACGGCCGGGGCCCGCGCCGACCTGGCCTACGAAACCGCCTCGCTCCAGGATCTGCAACGCTGGCTCTGGGAACGGGGCATCACCCCCCCTCCGGCGCGGCTGCCCCTCGGCAATGGGCTGGACCTCGGCTTCATCGCCGGGTTCCACGGCCCTCGTCCCGGCGAAGAAGGGTTTCGCTGGACCACCGGCGCGGCGCGGGTGCGGCTGAGCAATGCGAGAGACGTGCGGGAGGTGCACCTGCGCCTGGCCTCGGGCCGGCCCGCGGGCGTCGCCCCGGTAACGGTGACGCTGTGGGCGGGTTCAACCCTGGTGGGCCAGGCCGAGATTGGCCCGGCGTGGTCCGAGCACACCTTTACCCTGCCGGCGGGGACGGTGACCGGCGACGAGCTCGTGCTCGAGCTCCGCGCGCCAATGTTCACGCCCCGGGAGTTTGACCGGGCCAGTCCCGACGGGCGGCGCCTGGGGGTGAAGCTGGCGGCAGTGGAGGTTGGACGAGGATGGGAGACGCCCTCGCCAGTGCACGGTAAAGCCGCGGGTGGGACCTGGCGGTCTGTGTCGGCCATATCGCTGGCGTTGTGACGCAAGGCCACGGCGACGAAGTCTGGACGCTTCGATGATGGCAGCAGCATTGTTCGGGAAAAAGCTCAAGGCTGCTTCTCCGGCGGCCTGTTGACCAGAGCGATGAACGCGCTGCGGATGATGCGCCAGCGTCGTGCTGGATCAGACGCGCTCTCAGCCTCCAAAACGAACATATGTTCTAATGCCACTTGATTGGATTGCTCGTTTGGAGGAGGTCGGAGATGCTGGCGATTGAACGCTCCGAGGATGCCTTCCGGCGCCTCCACGAACGCGCCGTCCGGCTCAGATCATCGAGCAGTTGCTGAGCAGCCCTGAACCGGCGCTGACCGCTGGCGCCGACGACGAACCGATCCCGCCAGCAGGATCGGCTGAGGCGCTCGCTGCCGTGGATCGGCTGGCGAGTCTGTTTGCGGATGTGACGATCCCGTACCTGCACGAAGCGCTTGCGGATCCGATGCCGGCGCCGGCAGACGTTGCCGATGAGCCGCTGGCCGGCGGACATTCCTGATGGCGCGCCGGTGATGCTGGACGCCAGTATTCTGGTCTACGCCTTCATCGCCAGCCGCCGCGTGCGAACGGTTTGGGCGCCGGTCAACGACGCGCTGATTGTCGCGGGAGGCTGCGCAAACACATCACGCTCCTTGCCCCGATGATTCAGGCTTTGAGCGCTTCCCCGACGATGACAAAGCTGCCGTCACATTGCTGCGCGGCGCGGCGCCGCCGCTCATCGGGCCACTTCTATCACGCCGTTCTCTGAACTGGTACAATGGAAGAGGCCAAACGCTCCTGGAACCGCTGATCCGGCGCCTACGAAGGAGATGACTTCGGTTGTGTGTATGCGCACGAAACGATGCACTGATGACGATTCAGATCGCCTATCCTGACGAGTTGCTGACCCTTGCAGGTCTCACGCCCGATCAGTTTGCGCATCTGGCCCGGGAGGCGATCCTGGTTCGGCTCTACACACTTGGCGCGATCTCAACCGGCGAGGCTGCGGAGATCCCTGGCGTGTCGCGGCGAGAGTTCCTCGAGCTTCTGGGACGCTACGGCGTCTCGGAGTTCGACGATGATATTGATCTGGAAACGGACCTTCAGCGTGGTTAGACAGCCGGTCGTCTCCAATACCAGCCCCCTGATCACGCTGGCTGGCGTCGGCTTGCTGGAGCTGCTGCCCGCTGTGTACGGGAAGATCTGGATTGCCGAAGCGGTACGCGACGAGTATGAGGTGAAACGCTCAGCGTCCGAGCCGGATCTCGATACACTTTCCTGGCTCGTGGGGGTGTGACGAAACGTTCTGCACTTGCCGCGGCCCACCGGCCCGCCGGCAGCCTGAAGGCTCCGGCTAGCATTGCGAAGGCTGCCTCCGTAGCCTGCTGAAGCCGGCGCAGGCCGGCTTCGCAGGACGTTAGCCCGCGGCTTCAGCCGCCGGGCGAAGGGGAACGTGCAGAACGTTTCGTCACACCCGGCTCGTGGTCGAGGTTGTTGAACCCAACGGCCAGTTAGCCGCGATACAGGGTCCTGGCCGGGGCGAAGCGGCTACCATTGCACCGGGCGCGGCGGTTCAGGCGCGGGCAGTGGTTGTGGACGACCGACTGGGTCGCCGTATCGCGGCAGAGCGCGGTCTACCGGTGATTGGGACCATGACCGTGCTGCTTCGCGCCAAATAGCACGGCTTGCTCCCGGCCTTCGCAGCCGCGTTACCGCGCCGTCAGCGGCAGGTCCGTGGGCCAGGCCAGCCGCCACGTCACCAACGACGACCGGTTGGCGACGTTGTCATCGGCGAAGGCGTAGACCACCGGCATCTGCGTCGCATCAACGACGAACGGCGCCGTG
>JAOACN010000069.1 GCA_026417815.1 Chloroflexaceae bacterium
CTTTCTTGGGAGGGCTTTGCCCTCCCCTTTGGCAGAGACGAGAAGGAACGTCTCCGGTCCTCCCACCTCCACACCTCCACACCTCCACACCTCCACACCTACTCCAGGCGCTGGTAGAACACAAACTCGTGGTCCGGCAGCAATTCAGGGTGGAAGATGGCGATCAGGTCGGCCAGCACGAGATCGGGGTTGGTCACGCCGGTTTCCCAGTAGTCATTGCCGCCATTGGCATTCAGGCGCTTGTTGTTGTTGTAGACCCTGCCGTTCTGGAAGGCGGCGAACTGGGCGAAGCGCTCGTCCTGGGCCAGACCCTCGGCCAGGGTTTTCCAGGAACCGGGGTTGACCCAGATGTCGGCGTCTTTAGCGCGGTCGAGCACCTCCTCGAAGCTCAACTGCATACTGCCGGTCGAGGTGTCATCGGCCCAGAGGTAGGCCGCCCCCGCGTCGGCCAGGAGCTTCGCGGCGTAACTGTTGCCGCCGGGCATGTACCACGTGCCCTGGAAAGGCGCGCCGGAGAAGACCGTGGGCTTGTCGGTCACCGCCTGCGCTTTTGCGGCCATCTCGGCGTAGCGCCCGGCGATCCCCGCGTACACCTCGGTGGCCAGCGCTTCACGGTTGAAGAAGGCGGCAGTGAACTTGATCCACTCGGCCCGTCCCAGAGGGGTCGGTTCCATATACTCACTGTTCATGGCCACCTTCAGGCCGGCTTCGAGCAACTTCGGGTGCGAGTCGAACTCCGGGTTGCCCACGCCGTAGGTCATCACCAGGTCGGGTTCGAGATCGATCGCCTGCTCAACGTTCAACTCGGCCCCGCTCCCGATCTCCTTCAGCTTGCCCGCCTCGATCAGCTTCACCACCTCTGGCGTATTGATGTACTGGAAGGTATCAACCCCCACCAGGCGATCCAGCAGATCGAGTTCCTTCAGGTGCGGCAACTGGGTGGTAGACATGGTGACGATGGACTTCACCGGCACCTCGATCACCTGGGCATCGCCCACGTCGGGCGGGGCGGGGGTGCCGCACTGCACCAGCACGTAGCGAAACTGCACATCGGCGTCGCGCCAGGGGTTGAGCACGGTTATGAGCTTGTAGTTGTTGAAGTACTCAATGGTCCAGCCGGTGGCGTCTTCAAGGGCGACCTTTTCGGGGAAGTAATCGAGATCCGGGTCGTAATCGGTGACACAGCCCTCGGTGAGATTGGCGACGGGCGCCTCGAGCACCGCCACCGTGGGCGCAGGGGTGGGAGGGGCGGCAGTAGACGCGGGCAGAGAAGTTGCGGTAGCCGGCGCCGCTGGCGTGGCCGTGGGCGTTTGAGTGGCGCGCGGGCCGCCACAGGCGACGAGGGCGATGGCGAGGAGCAGGGTGGCCATCCAGGAGAGTCGGAAACGCGACATGGAGTTACCCTTTCGTACCGAACTGGGGAGCGGACCTGTCCCTGGGTATGTAACGATGAGGCGTCCACGCCTCATCACGGGCCACGTTCATCGGCGCGGATCCACGTCGATGAGCGCCGCAGCAGGCGCAGCAGCGCCGCCTGGCGCGACCGTTCCCGGGCGAGGCGCGTCAGCGCGGTATGCGCGGCAGCAGTGGGCAGCCAGCCGAGCAGTTCCACCTCCCACTCGGCCTGCACGGCGCGTTCCATGCTTGCCGCCAGTTCGTGCCAGAGGTCGTCGTCGAGTTGCATTTCTGTCCTTATGTGTCGGGCGGCCTGACCGCCTTAGTAGTCTGTGAACGAAGTTTCCTTGCATTTCCGATCCCCTCCACCCCCCCGTTGGGGGGAGGAGCCGGACTCCCTCCCCAGCAGGGGAGGGTTGGGGAGGGGGCGGAGTTACCGAAAAACTTAGCTCACAGAGTACTTAGACTCGCTATCACAGACGGCCTTCGCGTCTTAATTGATAGTTAAAATCATTAATCCTGTGCCTGACAGAAGAGACTGGACAGGTTCTGCCCACCTCATCCCTCCTATGGCTAACCCGGAGGGCTGTGCTGTGATCCAACAAAAAGCCCCCGCCTCATCAGAGAACGGGGGTGACGGGTACGACCGGCGCGTGTATGGAGAAGGGTGCTGGGACGCGGGCCATGTTCGTCCTCCTTGGCTCGAGAAGGGCGGAACAACAACGTCGCGGCAGGCGTCCTGGCTTCCGGCGTTCGACTGAACGGCCGGTTACAGTTGCGGCACAGCGCTGGACTTGCACCAGCTTCCACCTTTATGCCCTGGCATCCGGGCCAACGGGTCACCGCGACGGGTATCAGATTGCGCAGGTGCGGAAGTGGCTAGATTTTAGCATAGGTTCATATGACCTGCAACGAGCACTGTTTCTCGCTTTCTCGCAATCGGCCTCACTCTATACGGCCACCAACTGCTCGAAGATGTACTGGTGCGCATCGCCGACCGGGGCGTCTTGTCGAGCCAAATGATCACCGACGCTGCCTCTGAGCGTATGATGAGCTTCCGCGATCCGGACGGGCGTGAGATCGCGATCGTCGAGCGTGATCGCAATCTTTCCACCTGAATGTGAAGAGACAAAGGTGCTCCACCGGCGTCGGCTGGAGTTGATCCACGACGCGTGCGGATGTTCGGCCCTGCTGTGTCCGCCTACCCCACTGGCGTTTCTCGCCCTATCCAGCGCAGCAGGATCAGGACCAGGCTGGCAATCGCCAGTAGCACCAGGGAGAGTTGCAGGGCGATGCCCAGGTTGGTCTCGAAGCCGACGAAGATCGCCAGCGGGATCGTCTGGGTACGTCCCTCGCGATTGCCGGCAAAGATGATCGTTGCGCCGAACTCACCGAACGCGCGAGCCCGGGCCAGTGCCGATCAGCAGCGCCGCCCGGGTCAGTGCCTCGTAGAGTGCGCGTGGTGAAGGGGGAGCGGGACGGTTGTCGGACGAGGCTTGCGCGCTCGTCTTTCCGTGCGCGCCACAGAGGAAGTAGCTGATCGCCGGCCGCTCCACAACCAGGGAGCGCAAGCCGCAGTGAATGACGCAGCAGAGCGGGCCGAGCAGGCCAAGGTTGATGGCGACGATCACGGCAACAACGGACATGACGCCGCGCAAACCAGAGGCGCCTCGTGGTGCGAGGCGACGGTGCGCATCAGGACGCAACTCAACTGGTTGGCACAGGTCCATGCCTGCCTCGGAGTGAACCGGGTCGCCAATCCTGGCGTAAGGGGGGCCGGGAAGGGCCAGTCCTGCGACACCCCCGTGTTGGGGCGGGGAAACCGATCGTGTTCACATCTACCGAACACGTTCGTACCGCGGAGAGCGTGGAGGGGAGCAAACGGCTTCAAAAACTCATCCTCTGCGTGCTCTGCGGCAAATAGTCTGCCTACAGGGAAACCAGGTTTCCCCCATCGTCCCTACCGTCGCGCCGGTCCTTCCGCTTCGACCGCCGGCAACTGCGGCACGGCCACCGGGTGGTCCTCGTCGTCGAGGGCCACCAGGACGCACTCGGCCTGGCAGGCCAGCACCCGTTCGTCACGGTCCATCGGCTCCCACCACATCTCGACGGCGACGTGCATCGAGGTGCGCCCGGTGCGCTTGAGGCGCGCGATCAGTTCGACGATTGACCCCTCGCGCACGGGGTGGTGGAAGTTAACCTCGCCGATGTGCACCGTCACCACCTTGCGCCGGCACCAGCGCGTGGCGCAGATGAATGCGGCCTGGTCGATCCAGGCCACCGCCTGGCCGCCAAACAGCGTTCGGTAGTGGTTGGTCTCGGCGGGGAAAATCGGCAGGACCATGCGCGTTTCGGCGCGGTTGGCCTCAGCCATTGGCCGCCTCCTCGAACGCCTGGGCCAGGGCCTGGGCCCCCGCCGTCACCGGGAGCGTCCCGGCGACAACCGCGGCCTCGATCTCCGGCAAGCGCGCCTTCACCGCGGGGTGGTTGAAGAAGCGCGAGCGCAGGTAATCCTCGATGAGCGCATGCAGCCAGTCGCGGGTTTGCTGGCGCCGCCGCTCCTGAAAGACCCCGGACGCGGTGGTGACCTCGCGGAAGCGCTCGATCTCCGACCAGATCTCGGCAATCCCCTCGCCGGTTACTGCCGAGCAGATGCGGGCGCGGGTCTTCCAGCCGGGGGTGGCGGGGGCCAGGTAGTGCAGGGCCTTGTTGTAATCGGCCTGGGCGGACATGGCGCGGATGCGGTTCTCGCCGTCGGCCTTGGTGATCACCAGGGCGTCGGCCAGTTCCATGATACCTTTCTTGATCCCCTGCAACTCGTCGCCCGCCCCCGCCAGCATCAGCAGCAGGAAGAAGTCCACCATGCCGCGCACGGCCGTCTCGCTCTGGCCGACGCCCACGGTCTCGACCAGGATCACGTCGAAGCCCGCCGCCTCGCACACCAGCATGGTCTCGCGGCTCTTGCGGGTGACGCCGCCGAGGCTGCCGCCGGTGGGCGAGGGGCGGATGTAGGCGTTGGGGTGCCGCGACAGGGCCTCCATGCGCGTCTTGTCGCCGAGGATGCTGCCGCGGGTGACGCTGCTGGAGGGGTCCACCGCCAGCACGGCGACGTGATGGCCCCGTTCGCAGAGCATCACCCCCAGGGCCTCGATGAAGGTGCTCTTGCCCACGCCGGGCACACCGGTGATGCCGACGCGCAGGGCCCCGCCGGTGTAGGGCAGGAGGGCCTGCAGCACCTCCTGAGCCTGGGCCAGGTGCCCTGGCGCGTTGCTCTCGATCAGCGTAATGGCCCGGGCGAGGATGGTGCGGTCGCCAGCGCGCACCCCCTCGACGTAATCGGGGACCGTCAGATGGCGCCGTCGCGCCACCGGTTTTGAACCCCCGCTGCTGCTCTGACCGGGGAGCCCGTCGTGGCCGCCGGCCACGCCGTCCATCACCGACGAGGCGAAGACCGCGTCCTGCGGTGGTGTGGCCGGGTGCCACTCGGGGCGATGCCTGCCCTTGCTCATGGGTCGTTCCTTGCCTCGGCGCTCGCCGAGAGGGCCGGATCGCTGTCCGTCGTCGCCTCGCTCGCGTGGAGCCGGCGGCGCAGTTCGTTGAGCAGCTTCTCGGCGGCGATGGGGATGATGGTGCCCGGCCCGAAGATCAGCGCCGCGCCGTGCTCGCGGAAGAAGGCGTAGTCCTGGGCGGGGATCAGCCCGCCGATGATCACCACGATGTCCTCGCGACCGAGCTTGCGCAGCTCTTCAACCAGTTGCGGCAGCAGGGTCTTGTGGCCGGCGGCCAGCGAACTGATCCCCACCACGTGGACGTCGTTTTCCACCGCCTGGCGGGCCACTTCCTCCGGGGTCTGGAAGAGCGAGCCGATGTCCACGTCGAAGCCCATATCGGCGAAGGCGGTGGCGACCACCTTGGCCCCGCGGTCGTGGCCGTCCTGGCCGATCTTGGCCACCAGGATACGCGGGCGCCGGCCCTCTTCGTGGGCGAAGGCGTCGGCCAGGGCGCGGACGCGGTTGATCTGCTCGGCGTCGCTGTACTCGCTGCTGTAGATGCCCGAGATGGCGCGGATGGTGGCCTTGTAGCGGCCAAACACCCGCTCCATGGCCATCGAGATCTCGCCAAGGGTGGCCCGCGCCCGCGCCGCCTCGATGGCCGCCTCCAGCAGGTTACCCTCGCCGGTCTCGGCCACGCGGGTCAGGGCGTTCAGCGCCGCCTGCGTCCGCGCCTCGTCGCGCTCGGCGCGCAGCTTCTTCAGGCGCTCGATCTGCGCCTGGCGCACGGCGGTGTTGTCCACCTCCAGGATCTCCAGCGGCGGCTCGGAGGGCAGGCGGTACTTGTTCACCCCGACGATGGTCTCCTGCCCCGAGTCGATGTGGGCCTGGCGGCGCGCAGCGGCCTCCTCGATGCGCAGCTTGGGC
>JAOACN010000070.1 GCA_026417815.1 Chloroflexaceae bacterium
CCCGACGCCCTCGATCCCCTCAACGGCGCCGGCCCCTGGTACGCCCTGGCCGCACCGATTGCGTACAACGGTGAACGCAGGGCCGTGTTGCTCGTTGGCGGCATTCGTCGCGACCCGACGTTGATTGACATTGATCTCAGCACCCTCGCGCACTTCGCTGTCCAGGTCTCAGCCACCCTGCAGATCGCCGGGTTGCTGGACCACGAACAGCAGATGCTCGGGCGGATGACCGTGCTGGGCCAACTGAGCCGCTTCTGCCAGGAAACCCGCGACGAGGACCAGATCCTGCACGCCTTCCTTACCGCGGTGACGGCGAACTACGGTTTGCGCTTCAACCGCGCCGTCGCGTTCCTGCTCAACGAGCGGAAAGATCTGCTGGTGGCGCGGATGGCCATCGGCCATCTCACCCCTCAACAGGCGGCCCGCGACCGGGTGGAGCACGAGGTCGGCAGTTTTCAGATCTACCTCGACATGCTGCGGCGCGGTGTGCTGCCGTTTACGCCGCTCCTCGAGCGCGTCCATCGGATGGCCATTCCCATCACCCAGCATGAACCGGATGCGCTGCTCACCGTGCTGCTGGAGTCGCGCGCCCTGAACCTGGAAGCCGCCGATCTCGGCGAACTCCTGCCCGAACAGGTGCTTACGGCCCTGCAAGCCACCGGACCGACGGCGATCGCGCCCCTGGCAGCATCCGGCGAGGTTCAGGGACTGGTGCTGGTGGACAATGCCTTCACGCAGGCGCCGATCAGTGACGATGATTGCGAAGCGTTGCTGGCCTTTGCCCATACGACCGCCGTAGCCCTGGAAAACCTGCGCCTGGTGCGCGACCACGAGGCCGCCAGGCGCTGTCTGGGCGGGTTGCTGGCGGCCAGCGGCGCCCCTCCCGACCCCGGCGCGGATCCACACGAGATCCTCCGCAGCGCAGTGGCGCGGGTGCGCGAGGTCACCGGGGCCATGTGGGTCAGTATCGTCCTGATCAATGACCAGGAGGAGGTCGGCCTGGCCATCTCGACCCGCGACGGCAGTTTCAGCGCCCAGAGCATGATTCGCGAGCATGGCGTCTCGAAGGAAGTATGGCGAAGCGGCGCGCCGCAGGTGTTTGAGCACACCGAACTGCACCGCGAGCGACTCCAGCCGGTGATCTTCAGGCGCGGGGTTGCCGCGGCGGCGTGCCTGCCTTTCATGCTCGGCGAGCGGCGGCTGGGTGTGCTCTGGCTGCACTGGGCGGCCGCGCGCCGTTGCCCGGCGGCCGAAATGGAGGCCCTGCGGCTCTACCTCCACCAGACGGCGATCGCCTACGATAACGCCCAGCGCATCCGCACCCTGGAACAGATTCGCCGCGCCGCCGAGGCGGTGGCCACGGCGCCGAACTGGCAGGCGGTGCTGGAACAGATTGCCCGGCACGGCTGCGACCTGCTGCGGGGTAGCGCCGCGATCGTCTGGGCCTGTGACCCGGCCGACGGGCAGATCGCGCCCGAACGCTCGGTGAGTTGGAACCTGGACGCCGGCATCTGGCAGGCAATCCGACAATATCCGCCCCGGGGCGTGGGCCCGGTGCAGCGGGCCCTGGCGGAAGGGTGGTCGGCCATCAACAACCTCGGCGAAACCGCGAGCGCGGACGCCTCCGGGATGAACCGGCTGATCGAACGCACGGAGTCACGGGCGTGCCAGATGGTGCGGATCGGCGCGTCAGGCGCGGTGCGCGGGGTGCTGATGGTGCTCTACAACCGGGCGCAGCGGTTTACGTGGGACGACCGTGAGACCGCGGGACTCTTCGCCAACTACGCGGCGCTCGTGTTGAGCCAGGCCGACCTGCTCGAGTCGCTGCAACTCGCCAACCAGCGTCTCGACGCCGCCCAGACGACGGTGCGGCTGGCGGTTAACGCCAGCGCGCTGGAGAATATCGGACGGGCGCTGCGCTCGCTGGTCGCGGGCACCCGACGTCTGCTCGCCGCCGACGCGGTGGTGCTCTACGCCTGTGACCCCGAGCAGCGCGCCCTGACCCTGCCCCCCGTGACCGAAGGGGTCGCAGACGAACGCCACGTGGCCCACAAGCCGCGGGTGCTGCGTGACTCGCTGGTGGCCGAGGTGATGCGGCGCCAGGGTGTGTGGATCGTGGAGGAGGCGGGCGTCGATCCGCGTTTCAGCATCTCGAACTTCGTGCGGCGCGAAGGCATCGTTGCCTGCATTGCCAGTCCCCTGGCATATGGTGGCAGGTGTGTCGGGGCCATGTTTGCGAGCTATCGCCAGCCGCACCGCTTCTCAGAGGAAGAGATCGGCCACTTCGCGCTCCTCGCCGACCAGGCCGCCATTGTCATTCGCAACCACCAGTTGTACCACGAGCACCAGCGGCGCATCTTTACGCTGGAGGCCATCCAGCGCGCCGGTCAGGCGGTCACCGGCGCCGTGGTACGCGACGCCCTCGGGCGTTCGCCCCTCGGCCTCACCCTCAATCGGATCGTCGAGCAATCGCTACTGCTGATCTCGCCCGAGGTGCGCGACCGCAGTTTCAGCCATCTGGCAATGGTCGAAGGCTCGCGACTGCGCTTCACCGCCGCCTGCCCGGCCGAGCGCCTGGAGGGGCTCCGGCAGCGGATCGGCGACCTTGAACTCAGCAGCGCCCGCTGCGGCATCACCGGGCGCGCCGTGCGGCTGCAACGGACGGTGCGCGTGGACAATGTGCACGCCGACCCGGACTATATCTGCTACGACCCGGCGGTCACCTCGGAACTGGCGGTGCCGATCATGCTGGGGCAGCGCGTGATCGGCGTGATTAACCTGGAACATCCAAACGAGAGCGCCTTCGATGCTGAGGATGAACGGGCGCTCCAGGCCCTGGCCGATTACGCGGCGATCGCCATCCAGAACGCCCGGCTGTACGCCTGTCTGGAAACGGTAGAAGACATCGGGCGCAATGTGGCGATGAGCACCAGCATGGACACCCTGCTGGCCGATCTGTGCCGGCACCTGCAGCAAACGATGTTCCCGGCGTGCCTGGTGCGTATCCTGTTGTACGACCGGGACGCCGAACAGCCCTGCCTGATCGCCAATCCGGCCTGGAGCTCCGGCGAGATGACCGGCGACATAACCACCCGGGCCTCCGGGGAGGGCATCTGTGGCTATGTCGCGGAACGGCGCGTGGTAGTGCTGCGGAACGACCTCCACGACTCGGAAGCCGAACCGGCGCCAGCCGAGGCCGAAGGGCAGGGCTTTCCGGCGCGGGCCGAACTCTGCGTGCCCATCGTCTGGGGCGAAACCACCCTCGGCGTGCTCGATGTGCAGAGTCCTTGCCGGGAAGCCTTCAGCCACGATGACGCCCAGGTGCTCGAAATCGTCGCGGCCCAGATCGCCGCGGCCCTGCACCACGCGCGCTACATCGAGTCGCTGCACTCGATGCGCGGCATTGTGGGCGGGCGCGCCAGCCTGGAATGGATGCGCACCGTGGTGAACCTCTGGCGTCACGAGATCGAGGACTACGCGCAGAACATCCGCAACGAAGTGCGAATGGTGGCCCTGAAACCGTCCGCCGTGTCCTACGAGCAGTGGATCGAGACCCGCCTGGGCCAGATTGACGTCAATGCGCGGCGCATCCTCGACCGATCGCTCACCCCCGCCCTGCGCGCCGACGAGGGGGTGGCCGAGGTCAGGCTCGATGACCTGATCCGCCGGCGCGTGCGCGAACTGTGGCTCCAGGAACGTTACACCGCCACCGTACCCATGCCGCTGCTGGAATTGCAGGCCCGGGCGGTGGTGCGGGTCAATCCCGAACTCCTGCGGATCGCCATTGAGGGGCTGGTGCGAAACGCGGTGGAAGCCATGGCGAGCGTGCCCACCCCCAGCCTCCGCATCGTCACCGAACGCCTGGGGGCCAGTGTGCGGGTGCTGATCCAGGACAGCGGGCCGGGCATCCCGCCAGAGATCCGCAGTGTGCTTTTCAAAGAGCAGGTGCGACGCCCCCACGGCGAGCGCCTGCGCGGCACCGGGTTGCTGATGGTGCGGGCAATCATCGAAGCTTACAGCGGCCGCGTGGACGTGCTCGAAACCGGGGCCGAGGGTACCACCATGTTCGTGGAGTTGCCAGTGGAGACATGGGTGACCTGATGCGCGCCGGGGGTCCGGAAGGGCTGCGTCCTCTCCGAGAAACTCCCCGGCCATGCGTGGAAGAGTCCGGCAGGACTGCGCCCTTCTAGCAACACCTCGTTCCCCTGGCACGTGGTACAGCCGCATCGGGGGAGAGCTGCGCCCTCCCAGGAAAACCCTCTCTCCCCTTGTTGCGTGGCGCAGCCCTGCGGGGCGCCATCAGGAGCAGCGAGGACAACCATGGCAGACTACCGCATCCTGATCGTTGATGATGTTCCCGAAACGGCCCATACCACCGCCGAGTTCCTGCGCCTGCACGGCTACGAGACCTTCGTTGCTAACGACCCGCCAACCGCGCTCCACCTGTTGCAGGAGCACCGCATCCATCTGGTGCTCCTCGATCTGTGCCTCAAGCAGGACGGGGACCCCACCGACGGCGGGCTGGATCTCGCCCAACAGATTGACCCGGCTATTCCCAAGATCATCATCACCAAGTTCCCCTCCTTTCAGACGCTGTACGACGCCCGCGGTGACCCGGGCCGCGCGCGCCTGGTGGTTGACTATGTGCTCAAGGCGAGCGGTCATGACGTGCTGCTCGAACGTGTGCGCGCCGCGCTGGCAGAATACGCCCCGATCAACTGGGCCTTGCAGATTCGCTGGAGCGAGCGCCCGCCCCCCTGGCAACGCCTGTCGCTCACGCGCCTGGCCGAACTGATTGGCGCTCCCACGGCGCTGGCGCCAGAACTCGACGAGTTGTTGCGCATACTCTTCCGCGAGTGCGACGAAATTGTCTGCGAGCGGGCCATCGGCGCCACCCGTGAACGCGCCGCCCTGGAGGTGCGATCCAGCCGCAAACGGCGCGTGAGTGGGCATTACCTGGTAATTTACGGGGTGAAAGCGCAGGTGCAGGCGTATGAACAACGACGTCAGGAATTCGCCCCCCGCGACGGAGACGCCCGCACGCTCCACCTGGAACTGAGGGCCGAAACGGGTCGCTTCGCCGCCCTGGCCTACCTGGTCAGCGGCCTGCGCCTGGCCACGAGTGTCACCCTGGGCGAGTTCTACCGCAGCGCTGATGCCGCCGCGGTGACCGTCGTGCTCGACGATCTGCTGGGTTCGGCGTTGCGCTTCTGGTACACGCGGGCCTCGATCACTGAAAACACGCAGGCTGCGGCCCAGTACTATCGCAATTGGCTCAGTACTGCCGGCGCGCCCCCTCAGGCACAGAACCTGCGCCGCCGCTTCCAGGCGATTGCCGCGGCCAGCCTGTCCCTGAGCGACTGCCCGATGAGGATCGCTCGCGGGGACCTGGTCCTGCACCTTAGCGATGGCACCGAGCGGCGACTGGCCCTACCGCCTGAGGGGGGCAACGTCGAGTTCCTGCTCGCGGAAAGCGAGCACCTGATCGGCATCCTCAACGGCGCGTTCGATAGCGACCCGGTTCTGGTGGACCCGGAGCGGCGCCTCTGCGCGTTGATCGAGTTTGAGTTCGCGACCGTCGGGCCCCTCTGCGCCGACTACGCCGCCCTGGAGCACTGGCTGCGCCTCCAACTCTCGCCGGCCATCGGTCTGGCGATCCGCCTGCGCTGCGAAGAGACGCTGCTGGCCCTGCCAGGGCTGAGCGCCACACCGGAACTGGCCGGCATGCCGCCTGAGGTCCAGAAACTGATGCGCGCCATTACCCGGGTACGCTACCTGGCCGGGACCACCAGCCCGGCGCGTGACCTGCGGGCCTATCAGGCGGCCCTGTTTTTCGCCGCGCTGCACCACATCCTTAAACAACCCCTCCCACAGCCGCCCAACGACCCCGCCACGACCCTGGGCCTGGCCCACAGCCTGATCTGCGTCGCCCTGCTGTACGAACGCCTGACCGCCGGGCGCGCCGCCGTCACTCTCGACCGCGCGCAGCGCACTGTGACCATCCAGGGCCGCATGATCAATCTTCCACCCCAACCCTTTCGCCTCTTTGAATACCTCTACGACCGGCGTGGGCAGGTCTGTTCCAAGCGGGATCTGTTGCGCGAGGCCCTGGAGATGCGCTCCATCAACACCGCAGAGGACATCCAGCGCAACCAGGGCGTGCTGCAGAACCTGGTCTCCCGGCTACGCGAAGCCATCGAACCCGATCCGGATCACCCGATCTACCTGTTGACCGTGCGCGCGCTGGGGTATCGCCTCGATCTTCCCTCAGAGTGATATTGCACTAGCGTTTTCTCGGGAGGGCTGCGCCCTCCCGGGCCCTCCCCGTCCGGAGCCTGTTTTCTCAGCAGGGCTACGCCCTCCCCAACCCTCTCCTGCGGGAACCGGGTTCAACCCCGCGCGCCCACTGTAAGACTCGGGCCGATAACTCATAGATAGCTGCAAGGCTACCGACCGGGATAGGCGCTAGGATGGAAAGCACTAGATTACAAAACTGTCATCTACGTTGGCTGCGCAGCGATGGCGGAGATAAGACCGCCGCCTGGATACGGGCATCGAGCAAGCGGGGCTCCTGATGCAAAGTCTTTGGGACAAGCCCTGAGCCCCATAATTTTCGCTGGTTGAAAAATGACCGTATCGAGCGGCTACGCCGCCCTTACGCTGCGCCGGAGGCAGACTTTGTAGCAACCCTGATCGAACAAGCGTCAATGGGGGGTGCAAGGAGGAGGTACGGCGATGTTGAACCCAATGCGACAACGGCGCGACACGGAGGTGGTCTTTCGACGCTTTCTGCCCTGGGTGCTGGCGGAAGCGGCGCTCCACGGCGGGATTCTGGCGGGCCTGCTGGCGCTGGCGATCGCCACCAGTACGGCCCTGCTCGCCGTGAGCGCCATTGTGCCCCTTATCCTGCTCGGCAGGGTGCTGCTTCGCTACCATACCGAGGCGGTCATCGTGCGCGGGGCGCTACTGGTCATGCGCTATGGGATCCTGGCGATGCGGGAGTACAGTGTAACGCTGTGGGACTCCGCCCCGGCGTACCGGTACGGGATCGTGGCGCGTTTGCTCAACTACGGCACCATCGAAGTATGCTCCGAAGGCCGCCGTCTGCGTATGCGTCAGGTGGCCAACTTTCGGACCCTGCGCGCCCTGATCGCCTCGCGCCAGGCCACGCTGATGACCCCGGATACGCGGCTGCTGGTCATTTCACCGTAGATACGATGAGAACACGCCACACACGAGCGAGATGAACAAGAGGTTCCTGGGAGGGCGCCGCCCTCCCGGACCGTCTCTGGGGGCAGGGGCACAGGGACACCTGGTTCCCCCACGATCAGGCGAGGAGAGTACGAGGGTATGGACCCCTACAACACGGTACCATTACGGGGCCATCCAGGCGCCGAGGCTTTACCCCCTGGCACGCTCCTCGCCGAGCGGTTCGTGCTGGAGCGACGGCTGGCGCGCACCGCGATGAGCGCGGTCTACCGGGCCCATGACACTTTTACCGATACTCCCTGCATCGTCAAGTGCCTGGCGCCCACCAGGCAGGGATTATCGCCCGCGGCGGCGCGCAGGACGTTCATCCGCGAAGCCTGCATCCTTGCCCGCCTCGACGGACCCTTTCCATCCCTGATCTGGCTCGACCGTGACACCTTCGGCTGGTACCTGGTCGAAACCTTCTTCGAGGGCGCGACGCTGGCGCAGATCCTCGCCAGCGGCCGGCCACCCGTTGAAGCAGGACTGGCCATCGCCCTTGATCTGGTGGAGGCGGTCGCCGCCATCCACCGCGCCGGTCTGGTCCACGCCGATCTCCACCCCGGCAACATCATCGTGCAGCGTGGCAACGAGGTGAAACTGGTCGATCTGGGTCTGGCGCGGCCAATTGGTGTGGAATTGCCGGACCTGCGGGGAGCGGGCGTTCCAGGGTACGCTTCACCCGAACAGATCGCCGGAGAGCCGCTCGATGAGTCGACCGATGTCTACACGCTCAGCATCGTTCTCAGCGAGCTCCTGGAGGTCGGGCAACTTCCCGCTTACCTGCGCATCATTCTGAACGAGGCGCAGGCGCCGCTGCGCGCCGAGCGACGGGTGGGTCTGGCCGACGTGGGCCGGGCGCTCCGTCTCAGCCGCGGCAGTCACATCGCCACCCACGCATCGCGCCACAACCCGCGGTCCGCCCTACGTCTGGCGCGGCGCCGGCGCGCCATCCAGGGCGCAATTATGCTGGTGCTGGCCATCGTGCTGGCGGTTCTGCTGCTGCTCGTCCTGGTGGGCATCATTGCGATGATGGTTGGACACTGATGATCTTTAAGAACGCTGCGGGCTAACTTTGTCACTCTGCCGCTGGCGGGGGTTGAGGGGGCAAAGGTCCCCGCAGATCTCCCCTTCCGGGTGCGGCACGGCGAAGCCGCGCCAGGAAGGGGAACGTTCGGAGGGGTGCAACCCCGGTGAAAGTGGGGCAACCAGGTCTCTCGTGGGTCCAACCCGGAGGGTTGCGCCCACGGGAAAACCCGGTTGCCCCATACTACGACCGACGCGCAAAAAACTGATGCACCATCTCGGTATGCAGAGGAAAGGCGAGTTCGGCGGGCGCGGTGATGATGACTCGAGCCCCGGCCTCGCGGTTAGGCACGAATGGCGCCAGTTCCGTCCCGTGCACATGGGGGCCGAGTCCAAACACCAGCAGGTAACCATCGGAAGTCGAACGTGCGCCGAAGTCGGTAATCAACTCAGGGGCCACAATCACGCCCGCCTCCTCGCGCAGCTCCCGCGCCGCGGCCTCCTGCCAGCTTTCGTGCATCTCCACAAAGCCGCCGGGGAGGGCCAGCTGGCCCTGTCGCGGCGCAGCGGCGCGCCGGATCACCAGCAACCCGTCGTCAACCGGCAGTAATACCAGCGCAACCGGCAAGGGGTTGCGGTACGTCGTGCTGCCGCAGTGGCCACAGATCCGCGGCCAGCGCTGGCCTTCCTGGAACGGACGTCCACAAAACGAGCAATAGGTGTGCTGGCGATACATGCGCAGGGCTCCACGTCACAGCCGGCGGGCGAATGCGAATACGTTGGTGCATTATACGGCATTCTGTCGCAGCCTGGCACAGAAAGATCGCGGGAGGGCGTAGCCCTCCCTGGTGCGCACCCGGGGCTGTTGCCAGGTCCTGGGGGCAGGTCCCGGACCCCGGGTTTTTCGTTGGTTCCTGCGCCGCCAGAACCAACGAAAATTACTCCTTGCGGCGTAGCCGCCCCGGGAGGCGGACTTTGCACAGGACCTGTGGGTGCGAACCGTGTCCACGCCACAGGGACCGAGTATGTGGTATCGTACCATAGAAGGATCTGTCATCGGCGGTTCGCAGCAAGACGATCGTGCAACCGGGCGATGCGGATGCTCGTCGTATCGCCGATACTGACCGGCAGAGCGCATGCGATTCGTGATGGTTCATCCGGTTCCCACCACCCGGACGAAAAAGGGTTTTCCTGGGAAGGCGAAACTCTCCCCAACCCTCCCAATGTGGCGCGTGTTCACCGCAGGAGTTAACAGGTATGACACTCGGGGAAAGCCCCCGCAGACGGGCGCGCAACCGCCGAAGCGCGCTGTGGATCATCGGCGGCGGCGCGCTGGTTCTGGCGATCGTTGCCGGAGTACTGTTCGGTCTGAGACCACGCGGCCCGGCGCCGGGCACGCTGCCAGAGGGCTGGCAGCGGGCTTCGGTGGTCAGCGGCCCCATCGCCGCCAGCGTAAGCGCCACCGGTAACGTTGAGCCGGCCGCCGAGGCCGACGTGCGCTTCGAGGTCAGCGGCACCGTCCGCGAGATCCTGGTCCGCGCTGGCGACCAGGTGGAACAGGGCCAGCCGCTGGCCCGGGTTGATCTGACCGACTTGCAGTTGCAGGTCGAGCGCGCCCAGGCCGATCTGCGGCAGGCCCAGGCCGACCTGGAGGCCCTGCTGGAGGGCGCGAGCGAACAGGAGATCGCCGAGGCCCGCGCCCGCGTGGCCCAGGCCCGCAGCCAGTTGGCGCAAACGCAGAGCAGTGTCACCCAGGCCGACATTGACGCCGCGCGGGCCGATCTGGAGAGCGCCCGCGCGCGCCTGGCGCGCCTCGAAGCCGGCCCCGCCACCGATGAAGTGAGCAGCGCCAACCAGCGCGTGCAGAGCGCCCAGACGGCCCTGGAACAGGCCCGGGTGAGCCTCTCGGCGGCCAAGGAGCGCGCGCGGATCGATCTGGAGACGCGCGCGAACGCCCTGCGCAATGCCCAGGACGAGTACAGCCGCGTCTACTGGGAGAACCGGGAACTGGAAAAGCTCCCCGGCGAGCTGCCGCGCGAGCGGGTTGACCGCGAGACAGCGGCTCTGCGGGCCGTCGCCGACGCCGAGGCGGCCCTGGAGGCCGCGAGGATCGCCTACGAACAGGCCCGCGCCGACGAGATCAGTGTGCTCGCCGCCCGCGAGGCCGATCTGACCAGCGCCCTCGACGCCCGCGACAAGCTGCTCGCCGGGGCCAGGGCCGAAGAACTTGCCAGCGCCCGCGCCGAGGTCCAGCGGGCCCAGGCGCGCCTCGACCAGCTCACCGGCGCCAATCGCGCCAGCAGCCTGGCCGCCCAGCAGGCCAACGTCACCATCGCGCAGGCCGCCCTCGACCGCCTGCTGGCCGACCCGTCCACCAGCGCCCTGACGGCCCGCGAGGCCGCGGTCGTGCGCGCCGAGGTGGCCCTGCGCCAGGCCCAGCGCAACCTGGAACTGGCCACCCTGCGGGCGCCCTTCGCCGCCAGTGTGGGCCGGGTCGAGATGCGCGTGGGCGAGCCAGCCGGCGCCACGGCGTTCATCGCCCTGGTTGACGTGAGCAGGTACCACGTTGACGTGCCGGTTGATGAACTTGATATCGCCCAGGTGGAGATCGGCCAGCGCGCCGAAATCCGCCTCGACGCCCTGCCCGGGCAGACGATCGGCGGTCAGGTGACCGCCATCGCGCCTCAGGCCACCCGCAGCGAGACCGGCACCACCAGCTATACGGTGACGGTGACGCTCGATGGCGGCAACCCCGACGTGCGTCCCGGTATGACGGCAGTGGTTGAGATCATCACCGCCGAGAAAGACAACGCGCTGCTGGCCCCACGGCGGGCGCTGCGGATCGAAGGCGGACGGAGCTATGTCTACGTGCCCGACCCCACACTGCGCCCTCAGCCGTCCGCCCCTGGCCAGACGGCCCCGCCACCGGGCATACGTCGCGAGGTGGAAATTGGCCTGAGCAATAGCGAGTTCGTCGAGATCCTCAGTGGCCTCGAAGCCGGCGACGAAGTGCTGGTGCCAGATGTGGTCAGCACCTTTTTGCCCACAGGGCGACCAAATCGGTAAGATCTGAGATAGGGGAGGTCCGGGAAGGGCCGTGCCCTCCAAAAGGCCCCGTTCCGGCGCGGTGCAGCGAAGCCGCGCCGTGCCGGAACGGGAAATCCTGCGGGGGCCTGCATCCCCTGAACGGGTACGCACAGGGCCGCGCAGCGAGTCCGTGTCTGACGCAAGGAACCATGGCAGAACTGATTGTCGTCAAAAACCTGACCAAAGTGTACCGTATGGGCGATGTCGAGGTCCACGCCCTCCGCGGCATCACCCTGACAATCCGCGAGGGAGAGTTCGTGGCAATCATGGGGCCATCGGGCAGCGGCAAATCCACCCTGATGAACATTATCGGCTGCCTGGACCAGCCCACCAGCGGCGAGTACTACCTGGACGGCATCAATGTCGCCGAACTCGACGACAACCAGTTAGCCGAGATCCGCAACCAGAAGATCGGCTTCGTCTTCCAGCAGTACATGCTCCTCCCGCGGACGACGGCCCTGCGCAACGTTGAACTGCCCATGCTCTACGGCAGCAAGGGCGGCAATCGCCACGAGCGGGCGCGAGCGGCCCTGGCCGCGGTGGGTATGCTCGATCGCATGCACCACAGGCCCAACGAACTCTCGGGCGGCCAGCAGCAGCGGGTTGCCATCGCCCGCGCGCTGGTCAACGAACCGCGCATCATTATGGCCGACGAGCCTACCGGCGCCCTCGACACCCGCACCGGCGAAGAGATTATGGGCATCTTTCAGAAGCTCAATCGCGAACAGCGCATCACGGTGATCATCGTCACCCACGAGCACGACGTCGCCCACCATGCCGAGCGGATCATCAGCGTGCGCGACGGTCTCATCGCTGGCGACGAGCCGGTGCGGGAGCGCATCATCGCCGGGGCAGCCAGCGCCGTGGAGATCGCCCCGGCGGATTGACCGGGGAACCAATCAACGATGTACCTCATCGAGTCCTTCCGTGTCGCCCTGCGGGCGCTGGCAAACAACAAGCTCCGTTCGGCCCTGACGATGCTCGGCATCGTCATTGGCGTTGGCGCGGTTATTGGCATGCTGGCCCTGGGTAATGGCTTTCAACAGTTCCTGAACGACCAGTTCGCCCAGCTCGGCGCGGGCAACTTCTACGTCGCGCCCTTCGTTGACAGCAATCGGGTGGACGCAATTACCGCCGCGCGTCTGAGCGCCAGCGACGCCGAGGCCATCATGGCGCCGGGCCGGGCGCCGGCGGTGACGCAGGTGGCCGTCGAGTTCAGCGGCGAGGCCCAGGCCAGCACTGGCCAGCGCCGCGGCAGTTACAGCGTGCGTGCGGTGAGCCCGACCTGGTTCGAGGTCACCCCGCAGGACCTGGCCGCCGGGCGCCTCTTTACCGCCGACGAGGACCGCGAGCGCGCCCGGGTGGCGGTGATCGGAAAACTGGTGGCCGAACAACTCTACGGCGACACGGCAAGCGCGGTTGGCCAGCGCCTGGCCCTCAACGGGGTCGGCTTCGAGGTCATCGGCGTCCTCGCCACCGAACCCGGGTCGGTGTCGGTCGGCGCCGACCCGGCCGAGGCGATCTTCCTCCCCTACACTTCCGGCGTCACCCGGCTCTACCGCAACCAGGCAAACGAACGGATCAACGTCACCATTATGACCGTGCGGGCGCGCAGTGTGGCCGAGATTGATGCAGCCATTCGCCAGGTGACCATGGTCCTGCGCGAGCAGCACCGGCTCACCTACCAGGACAACGATTTTACGATTATCAACCCGGAGCAGATCGCCGCCCAGCTCAACCTGGTGGTGGGAGGCTTCAACACCTTTCTTGGAATCGTCGCGGGGATCTCACTGCTGGTCGGCGGCATCGGGATCATGAACATTATGCTGGTCAGCGTCACCGAGCGCACGCGCGAGATTGGCCTGCGGAAGGCGGTGGGCGCGAAGCGCCGCGACATCCTGCTCCAGTTTCTGATCGAGGCCCTGACCCTCTGCTTGATCGGCGGCGCGGCAGGGATCCTGCTGGGCTTTGGCCTTTCGCTGCTGGGCACCTTTATTCTGGTCAACCTGTTCGAGGCCGAGGGCGCCGCGGCGCGGGTCTATCTCAGCAACATCGCCCTCGCCACGGGGATCGCCGCCGCCGTCGGGGTCATTTTTGGCTTCTTCCCGGCCTTGCAGGCCTCGCGGCTCAACCCGATCGAGGCCCTGCGGACGGAGTAGGGACGCTCGGTTAGAGGGAGCGGGGAAAACCCCGTGTTGCGTGTGGTCCTCACCCTCCCCCCCGCCCCCCTCCCTCTCCACCTGTGGTGGAGAGGGAGGGGGCGCCGAGCGCATCGAGGCGGGGGAGGGTGAGGAAGCCAAAACCTCAGGATAGGCTATGTCTCTCTC
>JAOACN010000072.1 GCA_026417815.1 Chloroflexaceae bacterium
CCTACCCCATCGTGCTCACCAACCTGAGGGACGCGCCGGTGGTGGTCGTCGGCGGGGGACTGGTGGGGGAGCGCAAGGTGCGGGGGTTGCTGGAGGCGGGAGCGCGGGGGCGGCTGATCAGCCCGGAGGCCAGCCCGCAACTCCGGGCCTGGGCCGCCGCCGGGCGCATCGTCTGGACGCCGCGCGCCTACGTCCCCGGCGACCTGGCCGGGGCGCGCCTGGTCTTCGCCGCGACGAACGAGCGCGAGGTGAACGCCCGTGTCGCTCGCGACGCCGCCCTCCACGACGCGCTGTGCAACGTCGCCGACGCCCCGGAGGAGGGCGATTTCCACCTGCCGGCGCTCCACCGCTCTGGCGAGATGACTATCGCCGTCAGCAGCGGCGGCGCGGCGCCGGGGCGCTCCGCGGCCCTGCGCGACGCCATCGCCGCCTGGCTCGAGGGCCGCTCCCCCAACGGGCAGCCCGGCGGCGCGCCGCCGTCCGCCGAGGGAGCGCCCGCGCCCGACCGACGCCCTGCGAGAGCGGCGCCCGGCGGCAAAGCCTACCTGGTCGGCGCCGGGCCGGGCCGGGCCGACCTGATCACCCTCCGCGGGCTGACCCTGCTGCGCCGGGCCGACGTGGTGCTCTATGACTGGCTGGTGGCCCCTGAACTGCTGGAGCAGACGCCCGCGGGCGCCGAGTTGATCTTCGTCGGCAAGACCCACGACCGGCATACCCTGGAGCAAGACGCCATCACCGACCTGCTCGTGGCCCACGCGCGGGCCGGGCGGCGGGTGGTGCGGCTCAAGGGCGGCGACCCCGGCGTCTTCGGCCATGCCGGCGAGGAGGCCCTGGCCCTGGCGCGGGCCGGGCTACCCTTCGAGATCGTGCCCGGCGTCTCCTCGGCCCTGGCCGCCCCGGCCTACGCCGGCATCCCGCTCACCTTCCGCGGCCTGGCCAGCGGCTTCGCCGTGGTCACCGGGCACGAAGCGCCCAACACCCCCCATCACCTGGATTGGGCCGCCCTGGCCCGCGTGCCCACCCTGGTGGTGCTGATGGGCCTGCACCGTACCGAGGCCATCTGCGCCGCCCTGCGGGAGGCCGGGCGCGCCCCCGACACCCCCGTGGCGGTCATCAGCCGCGCCACCACCCACGAGCAGCGGGTCCTGCGGGCCACCCTGGACAGCCTGCCCGCGGCCCTGCAGGCCCAACCTCTGCCGACGCCCGCCGTGCTGGTGATCGGCGATGTCGTCGCCCTGGCCGACGATCTGGCCTGGTTCGACCCGGAGCTGGCCGCGGAGCACTTTGTGCCGTTCGATGAAGCGGCCCGGCATGCCCATCTTTCGGAGCGGAGCAACCCATGAGCATCGCGCTGCCACGGCTGCTGCTGGCCGCGCCGATGAGCGGCAGCGGCAAAACTACCATCACCGCCGGCCTGATCGCCGCCCTGAGCGCGCGGGGTCTGGCGGTGGCCCCTTTCAAGTGCGGGCCGGACTACATTGACCCCAGCTACCACGCCCTGGCCGCCGGGCATCCCTGCGCCAACCTCGACGCCTGGCTGGTGCCTCCGGAACGCATCCCCGACGTGCTGGCGCGGCGCGGCGCGGGCGCCGACCTGGCGCTGATCGAGGGCGTGATGGGCCTCTTCGACGGCTACGCCGGCGACGACGACACCGGCAGCAGCGCCCACATCGCCCGGCTGACCGGCGCCCCGGTCGTGATTGTGCTCGACGTGCGGGCCATGGCCCGTACCGCTGCGGCCCTCGTCGCCGGCCTGCGCGACTTCGACCCCCGGGTGCGCGTCGTGGGCGTCATCCTTAACCGCGCGGGCAGCCCCCGCCATGCCGCCATGGTGCGCGCGGCCATCGAAGGCGACGCGGGCCTGCCCGTCCTCGGCGCGCTGCTGCGCGACGAAGCCATTACCCTGCCCGAGCGCCACCTGGGCCTGGTGCCCACCGTCGAAGCGGGCCGCTGGCGAGCCTGGCTCGATGAGGTGCGCGCGCGCATCGAAGCCAGCGTGGACCTCGAGGCCCTCCTGGCCCTGGCCCGCGCCGCGCCCCCCCTCGACCTGCCCGCGTCCGCGTTGCCCGCAGCAGCGCCAGAACCACCCTTCGCGCTCAACAACGCTCCCTCCGGCGACGAAGCGCCGATCATTGCCGTGAGCCGCGACGAAGCCTTCAGCTTTCTTTACGACGACAACCTCGACCTCCTGCGCGACGCCGGGGCCACCATTGTCTTCTTCAGCCCCCTGCGCGACGCGGCCCTGCCGGCCGACGCGGGGGCGCTCTACCTCTGCGGCGGCTTTCCCGAACTCTACGCCGCGCAGTTGAGCGCCAACGGGTCCATGCGCGCGGCCATTCGCGCCGCCGCCGCCCGCGGCCTGCCGATCTACGCTGAATGCGGCGGGCTGATGTACCTCACCGAGACCCTGATTGACGCCGATGGCCAGGCCCACCCGATGGTGGGCCTGCTGCCCGGGCGCTCGGTGATGACCCCGCGCCTGACCCTGGGCTACCGCACGGTGCGGGCCAGCGGCGCAAGCTGGCTATGGGAGAGCGGCGAAACCGTCCGCGGGCACGAGTTTCACTACTCGGTCTGGGAGAACCGGCCCGCCGATCTCCCCTGGCTCTACACCTGCCTGCCCGACGCCCTGCGCCCCGACGCGCGCCCCGAAGGGGCCTGCGTGGGCAACGTCCTGGCCTCCTACGTCCACATCCACTGGCTGGCCGCCCCCCATCTCGCCGCGCGCTTCGTCGCCGCGGCCCGGCGGCTGCGTGACGGCGCGGAGGCGTAGCGCGATGGTAGATTGCCGATTGTGGATTGCGGATCGGGCGCGGCGCATCTGGAGGTGCGGGCGTCAACGGGTGGACTTGCCGACGCGCCGCAGGCCAACGAAGTTTCCTGGCATTTCCGCTCCCCTCCCAACCTCCCCCCGTTGGGGGGAGGCGCCGGACTCCCTCCCCTAGCGGGGGACGGTTGGGGAGGGGGCGGAGTTACCGAAAAACTTCGTTCACAGAGTATTGAGGTCTTTCGTAGGCTCCTCCTCACGTTCCAGCATTCACGATACAAGATCCTTCCCTGGACAGATGACAAAAGGGCAAGTTCAAGCGTATGATAGGTACATACTCCTGCTCGGGGGGAGGAAGTGCGAGGGTGAGTCCCTCCCAGGAGAAGAACGTGAGAGGGTTCGGGAGGGCGCAGCCCTCCCGGGAAAAAACGTGAGCAGCTTTGGGAGGGCGCAGCCCTCCCGGGAAATAAACAAGTGAAGCCCTGGAAGGGCGGCGCCCTCCCAGGAAAACTTTGTTTTTGTTCCTTGCAGTGTGTAACGATGCCGCGTGTGGCCAACCGGAAACCGCATGAACCAGAGGAGCAGCGTATGTCTCAGCGCGTACTCGTAGCCTACGCCAGCAAATACGGCGCGACCGCCGAGATCGCCGAACGCATCGGCCAGACCCTGCGCCAGGCCGGCCTGGAGGTGGATGTCGCCGAGATCAAGCCAACCCTGAACCCCATGCCCTATACCGCCGTCGTTGTGGGCAGCGCCGTCTACACGGGCGTCTGGCTCAAACCTGCAGTTGAGTTCCTGCAAGGGTACAGCGAGGCCCTGTCCAAACGACCGGTGTGGATCTTCTCCAGCGGGCCGACCGGCGAAGGCGACCCCGTGACCTTGCTCAAGGGCTGGCGCGTTCCCGAAGGGCAACGCCACCTGGTCGAGCGCCTTCAGCCGCGCGATGTGGCCGTCTTTCACGGGAACATCGATCCCGAGAAGCTGAACCTGGCCGAAAAGATGATGATCACCGTCATCAAGGCCCCCACCGGCGATTTCCGCAACTGGCAGGCCATTGAAGCCTGGGCCGGCAGCATCGCCGGCGCCCTCGCGTGAACCTGGACCGCCCATGGAAGGGGTGGATAGGGCCATCCTGTGGGCTGTCTCTTATACACATCT
>JAOACN010000199.1 GCA_026417815.1 Chloroflexaceae bacterium
AGATGTGTATAAGAGACAGGTGTAGAGAATGGCCCGATCATGGACCGGAAACCTCGGCGCGCTTCGTTGAACCTGATCGCGATATGCTTGCTCTGATGGTTCTGAGGTATTACTATTAGCTATTATCGCGAACTATTGGCAGTATACGTCAACAGATCTATCCTGTCAAGTATTAGGCGGGATTATGTTGGTAGAAACACCATATCCGTCGCTGATAAACACGGTTTTCTGTGCCTGGTCCGGTATCGTTGCCGCCAGGGGCGCACAGAAGGATGGTTACGAGCATGGCTCAGGCTGTGTTACGGTACGTGTTCAGAGTTGGGGTAACCTCGCAGACCTGGGAGCGAGGGCGTCCCGCCCTCATCAGGAAGCGAGGGCAAGATGCCCTCGCTTCCCAGGAGAAGGGTGAACACGTACGTGTTACAATCGGTTTGCCTTATGGGCGCGGCCCTGAGCGTCAGCGCGTCTGTCTGGAACATATAGAAACCAGGGTTCCTCACGCCCCTGCCTGATGGGAGAGTCCGGGAGGGCGAAGCCCGCCCAGAAACCCTCTTCCCCGGCCAGACGGGTAAGACCAGCGTTCGCTGCATACCCCCTTTACGTACCAGACGGTCATACGCATGGCGCACAACGCCGCGATGAAAACCGGCCCCCGTACGGCCTCAGCGGGCTGCGGCCCTACCCGCCTATTTTCACCTCAGTTCGGGGAGGTGTGGAGGGCCGCGCCCTCCGCGATCGGATGCTTCCGTCCCGGGCGGCAGCTCCGTTCTGGCTTCGCCTGGCCCGCGCCTGCCGCGGGCGGAACAGGGGTTTGCGGAGAGGCATAGCCTCCCCGCAGCCCTCCCACTAACCATGACACGCTCACGCTTTACCGTTGAGGATCTGTACGAACTGGGATGGCTGGAGGATGTGCGCATCAGCCCGGATGGGCGAAGCGTAGCCTACGTCCACGTAACGGTCGAGCGGTGCGCCAATCGTTACCGCCGGGCGATCTACCTGGCGTCTGCCGGGGACGGGCCGCCGCGACGGTTCACGGCCGGTACGCCCCAGGATCGGCAGCCGCGCTGGAGTCCGGATGGGGCGCGCCTGGCGTTTGTCTCCGACCGGCACGACAGCCGGGGGCAGATCTACGTGATCGCCCGTGACGGCGGCGAGGCCCAGCAACTCACCGCCATGCCCAACGGCGCGAGTGATCCGGTCTGGAGCCCGGATGGGCGGATGATCGCCTTCCTGGCGCCGGTGAGCGAAGAGGAGCGTCGCCGGGAGGATAGCGGTGAGCAACCACCGCCTCCCGCCGACGCCTGGGAAGCGAAACGCGCCGAGGAGCAGCGCCAGCGCGACGAAGAGCGGAAGACCGATCCGCGGGTCATCACCCGGCTTCCCTACCGTGGCGGGACGAGCTTTTTCGATGGGCGGCGCCGTCACATCTATGTGGTAGAGGTTCCCGAGGGAGACATCGGCGTCTTGCCCACGCCGCGGCGCCTCACCGACGGCGACCTGCACTTTGGTCCGCCAGCGTGGATGCCCGATGGCGCGGCTCTGCTCACGACCGCTACACGCGATCCCGAGGCCGATTCGCTCTTTGCCTACTACGACGTGCTCCAGGTGCCTCTTACGGGCGAGCAACCAGAGGCGCTCACCGCTCCGGGCTTCTCGTACTTCGATCCGCAACCCTCACCCGATGGCAGATGGATCGCCTTCCGGCGCCTCAGCGAGGCGCGGCTGCTGGGCGAGGGCAGCCGGGTGGCGATCATCGCCGCTGCGGGGGGGGAGATCAGCGATCTTACCGCCCATACCGACCTGGATGTGGAACGCTTTCTCTGGCGCCCCGATGGCGCCGGAGTGCTCTTCTCCGCCGACTGGTACGGCGATACGCACCTCTACAGTATTGGCCTGCCAGGCACGCCCACCTTCCGCAGTGGCGAAACCCTGGTCGGCGGCCGCCGCATGGTGAGCGAGTTTGATGTGGCCCGCGACGGGACCATCGCCTTCATCGCCGGGAGCGCGGACAACCCCTGCGATCTGTACCTCCGCGCGCCCGATGGCAGCGAGCGCCGCATGACGGCGATCAACCAGGCGCTCCTTGAGGGGCGCATCATTGCGCCGATCGAGGAAGTGCGCTATCTGGCGCCCGATCAACAGGAAGTGCAGGGGTGGGTGCTCTATCCGCCAGATTGCGAGCCTGGCGGGCCCCCCGCGCCGCTGGTCGTCTGCATCCACGGCGGCCCACATACGATGTGGGGGCCGGGCCTCCGCACGATGTGGCACGAGTGGCAGACGCTGGCTGCCGCTGGCTATATCGTGTTCTTTTGCAACCCCCGCGGCAGCGACGGCTACGGCGAAGGCTGGCGCGATGCCATTCGCAGGCGCTGGGGCGAAGCCGACGCTCCGGATATCCTGGCCGGGGTGGAGGCGCTCATTGCCACTGGTCGGGTGGACCCGCGGCGGATCGGGGTGACAGGCGGCTCCTACGGGGGGTACATGACCGTCTGGCTACTCGGTCACTCCGATCGGTTCGCCTGCGGCGTGGCCGCCCGCGGCGTCTACAACCTGATCACCCTCCACGGCACCTCGGATGCCCACGAGTTGATCGAGATCGAGTTTGAAGGCTATCCCTGGGAACTGGCCGAGGAACTCTGGGAGCATTCGCCCCTGGCGCATGCCCACAAGATCAACGCGCCCCTGCTACTACTGCACAGCGAACTTGATTATCGTGTGCCGATCAGCGAGGCTGAACAACTCTTCGCCTTTCTCCGCCGTCAGAAAAAGATCGTTGAGCTGGTGCGCTATCCTCGGGAAGGTCATGAACTCACGCGCAGCGGCGAACCCGACCATCGTGCCGACCATCTGCGCCGGACGCTGGACTGGTTCGAACGCTATTGCAAGGGGACATAGACTCCAGAAGGCATGCCACGTTCGCACCCGTATTCTTCGCGCCTTGCTTCACAGCAAATAGCCTTTTCTTTGCCTCACCTGGTTCACCTCATGGTAGTAAACCCGATTACTCGGTTGCTTATGCAACTGTTCGCTGGAGTATTACTGTTGAATCATCCTTCAATCCTCTGCTGAGTGTCAAGTGTTGCACAATTTTTGCAATTAGTATGAAAAAAGGACTTCTCAAATGAGCATGGCTGTGGTAAACTTTCGGTTACAAGCAGCGTCACGTAGCAGCGCGAGTTTTCCCGGTATCCCCGGTCTCCCCGCCCGCACGACCTCCAGGCCCGAGGCACAGCACGGGACGTTGTGACGCCGTTGCACGTCGTCGAGGCGAGGCGTGAGCGGCGCGCCGTATGGCATAGACTGAAGTGAGGAGCGCAGGGGTTCCCTGCCATTGCTGTGCTACGGCGACGGCCTGGCACGCAGGAGTTGGACCGGAATGCAAGTGAAGCTCTTTGTCGGCAACCTGGCCTGGAGCGTCGATGATCAAATGCTGGAGGGTGTATTCAGCCAGCACGGCGATGTCCAGAGCGCGCGCGTCATCTACGATCGCGATACCGGCCGCTCGCGCGGGTTCGGGTTTGTCGAGATGGATGTTGAGGATGTGTCGTCCGTAATCCGTGCGACTGATGGCCTGGCCGTAGCCGGCCGGCCGATCCGTGTCAATGAAGCCGAAGACAAGGGCGGCTTCCGCGGTCCCCGCCGTGACAGCGGTGAACGCGGCGGCTACGGCGGCGCGCGCCGGTACTAGTCGCCCCCATTGAACTGGAAAAACGCCTCGGCCAGTTCCCTAGCTTCTGCACCTTCACCCTCTGTCGAACGACAGGGGGTTTTTCTTGTGGGGGTTGCTTTTCGCGTTATAGTATAGGCATGCCCGAGACGCTCCTCCAACTGACTCCACAGGGACTATACTGCCCGGCGGGCGATTTTTTCATCGATCCCTGGCAGCCGGTGGCTCGCGCGGTCATTACCCATGCCCACAGCGACCACGCCCGCCCCGGTATGGGGGCGTACCTGACCGTCCGCGAGGGTGAGGCGGTGCTGCGCGCGCGCCTCGGTCCCGGCGCCGCCATCCAGGCGCTGGCCTACGCTGAACCGCTGCGCCTGAACGGGGTGGAACTATCACTCTATCCCGCCGGGCACATCCTTGGCGCGGCCCAGGTGCGGGTCGCCCATCGGGGTGAGGTGTGGGTCGTCTCGGGCGATTACAAGACCGAGGCCGATCCCACCTGCGCGCCATTCGAGCCGGTGCGTTGCCACACCTTTGTCACCGAGGCGACCTTTGGTCTGCCGATCTACCGCTGGCGACCCCAGGCCGAGGTCCTTACCGCCATCGAGGCCTGGTGGCGGGCGAATCAGGACGCCGGGCGCGCCAGTTTGCTGTTTGGCTACGCGCTGGGCAAGGCCCAGCGTCTCCTGGCGGGACTCGATCCCTCGATCGGCCCGATCTTCTGCCACGGGGCGGTCGAGCGCTTTAACACCATCTATCGGGCTGCTGGAGCGACCCTGCCCCCCACTACCTACACCGGCGCGGTCGGGCGTGAGGTGGACTGGTCGCGCGCCTTGATCATCGCCCCGCCTTCGGCGCAGGCCAGCGCCTGGACGCGCCGCTTCGGCGAGGTCTCGACCGCCTTTGCCTCGGGCTGGATGCGTATCCGCGGCGCGCGCCGGCGCCGGGCCGTGGATCGCGGCTTTGTGCTCTCCGACCACGCCGACTGGCCCGGTCTGCTTGCCGCTATCGCGGCCACTGGCGCCGAGCGGGTCTGGGTAACCCACGGCTACAGCGCCGTGCTGGCGCGCTGGCTGACGGAGCAGGGGCTGGACGCCTGCCCGATCACCACGCGCTTCGAGGGCGAGCAGGGCGCGGCAACGGGTGAGGAAGAGTGAGTCCTCACCCTCCCCCCAACCCCCTCCCTCTCCACCGTAG
>JAOACN010000212.1 GCA_026417815.1 Chloroflexaceae bacterium
GCGGAACCCCGTGGCCGGGCTGCCGGAGCAGCGGCAGGTGGATCCGCGTCGGGTCCTTCGCGCGCAAGGGGATGTTGGCCAGAAACCAGACGACCAGGGCGGCAGCGGTAAGCAAGAGGGGGTAATGGTGGCGCATAGGTCTGGCTCACAAGGAGGGGGCTGTGGTCCTCACCCTCCCCCGCCGAGAGTAGCGAGGCGGGGGAGGGGGAGGGTTAGCAATCCACCGCCGGTTAGAGAACCCCGGGTTCACCGGGTCATATGAGGCCCCCGGCTCGCTGGCGCTCGTACCAGGCGATGGTGCGCCGCAGGCCCTCCTCGAACGGCGTGTGGGACACGAAGCCAAAACGTTCTCTGGCGCGGGTCGTATCAAGTTTGCGCCGGGGCTGCCCGTTGGGTTTGCTGGTGTCCCAGACGATCCGCCCGTTGAAGCCGGTCAGCCGGGCAATCAGTTCGGTCAACTCGCGGATGCTGATCTCATAGGCGCTGCCGAGGTTCACCGGGTCGCTGCTGTTGTAGCGTTCCGCCGCCAGCAGGATGCCCTCGGCGGCATCCTCGACGTAGAGGAACTCACGGGTGGGCGAGCCGTCGCCCCAGGCGACAATCTCGCCGGCGCCGCTTTCACGGGCCTCGATGCACTTGCGGATGAGCGCCGGAATGACGTGAGAAGTGTGCAGATCGAAGTTGTCGCGGGGACCGTACAGATTGACCGGCAGGAGGAAGATGGAATTGAAGCCATATTGCTCCCGGTAACTCTGGCTCTGCACCAGCAGCATCTTCTTGGCCATGCCGTAGGGCGCGTTGGTCTCTTCGGGATAGCCGTTCCAGAGATCCTCCTCCTTAAAGGGGATTGGCGTCAGTTTGGGGTAGGCGCACACGGTGCCCAGGGCCACAAACTTGGCGACGCCGGCCCGCCAGCTCTCGTGGAGCAACTGCACCCCCATCATCAGGTTGTCGTAGAAAAAGTCGGCCGGGTGCTCGCGATTGGCGCCGATGCCGCCGACGCGGGCGGCCAGGTGGATGACGAGATCGGGCCGCGCGTCGGCCAGCAACTGGCGAATGGCCTCGCGCTCGCGCAGATCATACTCGCGTGAACGCGGCGCTACAATCGTGGCAGGCTCTCGTTCGCGCAGCCGCTCAACCACGAAGCTGCCGAGGAAGCCCGCGCCACCGGTCACCACCACGCGCCGTTCGGCCCAGAAGGCGCGCCGGTCGGGCCACACGGTGCTGTCTGTCATATGCGTTCCCTCTCTGTTCATCCGTTCGGGAAGGTCCGGGAGGGCCTGGCTCTCCCGGACCTTCGTCTCCGGCGGTATGGGAAAGGGAGGGCCCCGGACCCCTTTAAGCAGAGGGTCCTCCGGGCGGGTGCAGCCCTTCCCACTCTTCAGGTATGGGGAAACCTGGTTTCCCCACCCACCTACGAAAGGCGTATTTCGACAATCACGGGCTCAAAGCCGATCACCAGTTTCTCCCCGGTTGGCTGGGCCGCGCCCGCCAGGGTGTAGCGCGCGCGCGCGCCGATGGGCAGCGGCAGTTCGCGGGTCGAGCCATCGTTAGTCCAGGCGATTTCGTACAGGACATCGCCTTTGCGGAAGCGGTGGATTTCGAGGGCGCCATCGCGCGTGACTCCGGCATAGACGGCGCCGCCGAGGGTCCGCTGGAGAAAGGCCAGGGTGGCGTAGACCGGACGGGGTTGCTGGTTGGCGTCGAGGAGGCCGCTCTCCTGCCAGCCCGGCCCGTCCAGGGTATACCAGAGCGCCCCATAGAGCTCTAGCTGGTGAGCGCGGGCGAAGAGCCGCACGGCGTAGTTGGCTTTGGCTTCCTCGAAGCCCTGCGGCGCGCAGTTCGGATCGTTGCGGTAGCAGAGCAACGCGCCCTCGTTCATCAGCAGGGGCTTGTCGACGCCATACCGCCGCATGGTCTCGCGCAGGAACGCGGTCTTGCCCGGGAGAACGCCACCGCGATGGCTCCATTTCGGAGCAAAAAGATCCCAGTCCCTGGTCACAGGTTGCCAGTATGTATAGCTATGGTAGGCCAGGATGTCGAAGGCGGCCCCGCCGCCGCCGGCCAGGATGCCTTCGAGGAAGCGCCCCGCCGTGCAGGGGCTCGGCCCGCCGGGGTCGCAGTCGAGCAACAGTCCGCCGACGACCACCTGGGCCTCCGGGTTGGCGGCTTTGACGGCGGGGTAGACGGCTTTGAGCATCTCGGCATAGGCCGCGCCGCCGTAGAGCGGGTCGCTCTCATCGCCCCAGCAGCCGAAGACGGCGTCGCCGGACATGAGTTGGAACGGCGCGTCGGGTTCGTTGCCGAACTCCCAGTAGCGCACGTTGTAGGGCGGGCCGCTGTAGCGCCGCACCGCTTCGCCAACAAAATCGGCAAACGCCCCCAGGGCGTCGCCGCGAATGGGGCCGCAGGCTTTGCGTGGCGCCGCCTGCGCCCAGGGTGGGGCGCCGCGGATGATAACCATCGGCACGCCCCCCCCGGCGCTGATGGCCGCCAGTTCGGCTTCCGGACCGGCAAGCGCCTGCCAGTTCCGCTCGCCGCGCCGGGGTTCAATCAGGTTCCATTCGAGCATATCGAAGCGCACCATTCCACCGCCAACGCCGGCCAGCGCGCCGATGGACGCGCCCACGGCGCCCCGGCTGATCTGGACGCCAAAGATCGGTCTTTTCGGCTGAACCGGCGCTACCGCCCGCGCCTCGGTGCCAAGCAAACCGAGAAGCACCCGTGATGGTTGCGGTTGTTCGGGATGCCACTCGAAACGGGCGCGCTCGAACCACTGGTTGATCACCAGTTCCCCGTTGGGGCCAGGCTCGGGGTTGGCCCTGGTCAGCGGCAGGCCGAAGAGAGCCAGGGACCGCTGGTAGGGGCCCAGGCCGCGGATGCGCAACCCGTTGCGCTCCCAGTAGGTCTTGAAACCCGCATTTCGTGCCTGGTCGCAGACATTGTAGCCGGTCTCGGGGAACCAGAGGCAGCCGGGTTGGGGGCCGGACTCGCGGGGTGCGGCGCGCCAGTCACGGCCCTGTTGCGCCAGGCGCTCGACCCCGATGCGACCCAGTTGCACCCGGTAGGCCGGCGGGTTCCGGGGGTGATACTCCAGCCGGACACGCTCCAGCCACTGGATGGTGATAGTGGTCCCGTCTTCGAGGGTACGCTGTTCGACCGGGCCTATAGGGTAGCCGAACACCGGCAATCCGCCATTGGCCCGCCAGAAGTCCGCGAAGAGCGGGTCAATGCAATCTGCGATGCCGGGGACGTTGGGAAAGCAGATCGGTGCAGCAGGCTGCAATGCGGGTTGCCCGCCGACGGGCGTCGCAGACGGACACAGCGCGGTTATGGCCAGCAACGGGAGGAGTAGAAACCGCAGGGGCATGACGTATCTCCTTCGAGGATGACGCGGGCATAGTATACCGTATTTCGTTTCGTTATGCTCTGTCATAAGGGTGACAGGCGCCCCAACAGCGGTTGGAAGGTGGGGAAACCACGTTTCCCCACACCCCGGCCCGTGGGCCGGGTGGCGGCCCCGTGGGTGGATGGGGGGACGCGGGGCGGGCGTCCCGCCCCGGCCCGGGGGCCGGGCGGCGGCCCCGTGGGTGGATGGGGTGACGCGGGGCGGGCGTCCCACGCCCCGGGTATGTGGGCGGGTCGGGCGACCGCAACGCCCCTACGCATCCAGAAAATCATTATCCTCCAGCCGCGGATCCTCCGCATCGATCAATTCCAGATCGAGCAGGTTGTCGCGGAAGGTGTTGGCGCGCAGGGTGTGGTGGTGGGGTCTGGGGCAGCGGGGGGTGAGCGGTGGCAGCGGGCGCACGCCGTGGTCCTGGTCAGCGGCGATACGCACCGCGACGCGGTTGCCGGTAAAGCGGTTGGCTTCGATCAGCCAGTCGCGGCTGGTGTCGTTCTCGGGGTGGGCAAGGGCGAAGGAAGCAACGAACCTCGACCACAGCAAGATGCCGTGGGTGTTCCCGACCAGGTCGTTGTCGCGCACGACAAAGCCGAGGCCGTTCTCCACCGCCACGCCCGCCTGGCGATTGTGGCGGACGTGGTTCTGCTCCAGCAGATTGTCGCGGGAAAAGCCCAGCCAGAAGCCGTAGTTGCAGCCATCGGCCCGGTTGCGCCGGAAAACGTTGCCCCGGCTGAAGGTTGCCTCAAAGGCGATGTTCGGACTGTAGGATCCGTCGTTCTCTTCAAAGACGTTGTCATCGCAGGGCGCCGGTGTCCAGTCCGGGCGCAGACCGGCCAGGAAGAAACCATCGCCGCCCATGCGGGCAACGTTGCGCCGAAAGCGGTTGCGGCAGGAGCCGTGGACGATCAGAAAGCCGGCGGCGTCGGCCCCCAGATGCCCCTGACGAGGACCGCGCGGCTGGTAGCGGCAGCAGAAGTCGGCGTAGTTGCCTTCGATCAGGCTGTCGCTGGTAGCAAAGAAGTGGAAGCCGAAGCCGCTGCAGTAGTTGGCGATGTTGTCCCGCACGGTCAACCGCAGGCACCCGTAGCAGAGCAGGCCGTTCTGCTGGTGCTGCAGGTCGCACGCGCTGATCAGGGCCTCGCGCACGCCTGTGAGCATCACCCCGGCGCCGTAGGCCCGCGCAGCGGGGCGCCAGATGTCGAGAAAGAGAGTGTTGGCCGGTTCTTCGACGCTGGCGCGGGACGAGCAACTGGTGATGGTTAACCCGGCGCAGTTTTCGGCGTAGATGCCGTGGTAGTAGGCGAGGAGACGCAGGTTCTTGATCCGCACCCCATCGCGCCCGACGACGGTGACGCCGCGCCCGCCGCCCGCCCCGACCAGGGTGGCGCCGTTGCCGTCGAGGGTCACTCCGGGGGCGGCGATGGTCAACCCGTGGGGCAGGTAGTGGACGCCGGGAGCGAGAACGGTATCGGTAGTGATGAGCATGCCATCGGTGGGGGTCAGCATAGGTGTAGTCCCATATGCCAATAGCCGCTCGAAGGGGAATGGGGAAAGCGGGTTTACGCCCCATTATCTTCAAGCTGCCTGACGGCGCTGCGGCGGCGCCCGGGGGCCGCCGCGGGTTGGGGGAGCAGGCGTTCCAGGGCGTCCTCGATGGTGGCCCGTTCCTCGGCGGAACGGCGGGCATGCTCATCGAGCTGGGGGCTATGGCGCATGCGC
>JAOACN010000610.1 GCA_026417815.1 Chloroflexaceae bacterium
ATCTACAATCGCTTCAACCGATGGAGCCGTCAGGGGCTCTGGTTGCGGATGTTCGAGGCCCTGACCGGCCACAGCGGGATCTTCGATGGGGCGGCGATCGACGCCACCCACGTCAAGGCGCACCGCTCGGCGGCCGGCGCAAAAGGGGGGCCTTCGCCCAGGCGATAGGTCGCTCCCGCGGCGGGCGCACGACCAAGCTGCACGGCCTGGTCGACGACCACGGGCGACCACGGGTGCTCCTGCTCAGCGCCGGAAACATCAACGATATCAGCAAGGCCGAGGCGCTGCTCGCCGCAGCGGGCCCTATCCGCCGGCTGCTCGCCGACAAGGGCTACGACGCCGACCATCTCAGACGACGGCTCGCTGCTCAGGGCGCGGAGGCTGTGATCCCGTCCACCAGCTCAAGGCGCGGGTCGTGTCCCGGGACGTGGTGTAGCTGGGCGGTAGCGGAGCCGCTCGCGAAGCGCGCCTCCACAAGGCGCCGTAGCGAGTGAGCGGCGTAGCGGGGTGGTCATCCGCGATCTTCGGCTAGGGTCGGGTTTGCAGACACAAACCCCAAACCAAGAGACCGAAGATGACCGACGACATGATCGCCTTTCGCGGACTGATGGAGAAGAGCGCTGACGCCGATTTGCTGCGTGAGATGATCGGCTTCGCCGCGCAGCGGCTGATGGAGCTGGAGGTTGGTCAGCTCACCGGCGCGGCGCACGGCGAGAAGAGCCCCGAGCGGCTGGCGCAGCGCAACGGCTACCGCGACCGTGATTGGGAGACCCGCGCGGGGACCGTCGAGCTGCGGATCCCGAAGCTTCGGAAGGGCAGCTACTTCCCGTTTTTCCTGGAGCCGCGGCGGCTGGCGGAGAAGGCGCTGACCGCGGTGATCCAGGAGGCCTACATCCAGGGCGTCTCGACCCGCTCGGTCGACGACCTGGTCCGCTCGATGGGCATGAGCGGCATCTCCAAGAGCCAGGTCAGTCGGCTTTGCGAGGAAATCGACGAGCGGGTGCAGGCCTTCCTGGAGCGGCCGATCGAGGGCGAGTGGCCTTACCTGTGGATCGACGCCACCTACGTGAAGGTGCGCCAGGCCGGCCGCGTGGTGTCGATGGCGGTCACGGTGGCGGTGGGCGTCAACACCGATGGCCGCCGCGAGGTGCTGGGCATGGGCGTCGGCCCCTCGGAGGCGGAGACCTTCTGGACCGAGTTCCTTCGCAAGCTGGCGCGGCGCGGCCTGCGCGGCGTCAAGCTGGTGATCTCCGACGCGCACGAGGGCTTGAAGGCCGCCGCCGCCCGGGTGCTGAGCGCCACCCACCAGCGCTGCCGGGTCCACTTCGCCCGCAACGCCCTGGCTCATTCCGGCAAGAGCGGTCGGCGCGTGGTCTCGGCGCTGATGGCCACCGCGTTCGCCCAGGACGATCCCGCCACCGCCAAGGCGCAGTGGCGCAAGGTCTCCGACC
Source organism: Chloroflexaceae bacterium (assembly GCA_026417815.1). Lineage (GTDB taxonomy): Bacteria > Chloroflexota > Chloroflexia > Chloroflexales > Chloroflexaceae > JACAEO01. The sequence continues at coordinate 1,452 of JAOACN010000610.1, forward strand.
AGCTGCGGTCCAAGCTGCCCAAGCTCGCCGAGCTGATGGACACCGCTGAGGAGGACGTGCTGGCCTACATGAACTTCCCGGCCGCCCACCGGGTGAAGATCCATTCCGTTAATCCGATCGAGCGGGTGAACCGCGAGATCAAGCGGCGCACCGAGGTCGTCGGCATCTTCCCCAACGAGGCGGCGCTCACCCGCCTGGTCGGCGCCATCCTGCTCGAGCAATCCGACGAATGGGCGGTGCAGCGCTCGCGCTACATGCCGCTGGAAAGCTTCGCGCCAACCAGCGATGATCCTCTGGTCAGCCTGCCCGCCGTGGCCGCCTGACCAGATCCGGCCCAGCCGGAGATCGCGGTGATCACACCGCCGAAGCTACACCACGCGTTGGGGCACGATCGCCCCGAGCGGCTGGCGCAGCGCAACGGCTACCGCGACCGTGATTGGGAGACCCGCGCGGGGACCGTCGAGCTGCGGATCCCGAAGCTTCGGAAGGGCAGCTACTTCCCGTTTTTCCTGGAGC
>JAOACN010000217.1 GCA_026417815.1 Chloroflexaceae bacterium
GTTCGCCCTGGCTTCCAACGCGCGAATGGTGCTGGTGCTGCGCGGGGCGGGCGACGAGGCCTTCGAGCCGACCATCGGCGCGACCCTGGACCTGCTGATCTCCGAGTTCGGGCTACCCCTGCCCTACAGCGCGCCGCCGCAGGTTGTGGGTCCCGAGACCGCGTTGACCCCCGAACCGACGCGCACGCCAGCGCCGACCCGCGTGCCGTGATGACCCGACGATGGGGGGCGATGGGATGGCCGGTCACCGCCCCGGCGGCCCACGGGCGATGGGATGGGCCGGTCACCGCCCCGGCGGCCCAACGGGACGATTCGGATGGGCCGGTCAACGGCCCGACGTAGGGCCGAAGCATCGGCTGCGCCGATGCTTCGGCCTACCGGTTCGAACAAAGAGGTATAATAATGACACACGCCGTCGCCCCCGAGGCGCCGGCGAACGGCCTGCCTGCCCCGAGCATGCCGTATTGCCCGTCCTGGCACCGTCAGACGCCAATCCCCGGCCGCAAGTGAGGAGTTTGTTCCATGACCGAGGGTGAAAAGATCCGGGTGATGATCGTTGACGACATCGTCGACACGCGCGATCAGCTTGAGAAGTTGCTCTTCTTTGAAAAAGACATCGAGGTTGTCGCCAAAGCCGGCAACGGGCGCGAAGCCGTGGCGCTCGCCAAACAGCACCACCCCGATGTCGTGCTGATGGACATCAACATGCCGGATATGGACGGCATCGCGGCCACCGAGGCGATCCTCAGCCAGGACCCTTCGGTGCAGGTCATCATCATGAGCGTGCAGGGCGAAACGGACTACCTGCGACGGGCGATGCTGGCCGGGGCGCGGGAGTTTCTGACAAAGCCCATCAGCGCCGACGACCTGTACAAGTCCATCCGCCACGTCCACAGGCGCGCGGCGACGCGACCCCGCCCGGTGGCCGGCGGCGCCGGGCCAGGCATGGTCATGGCGGGGGAGAGCGTTCCCGAGGGGCAGATCATCGCCGTGTTCAGCCCCAAAGGCGGCGCAGGCACCTCGTCGGTCGCCGCGAACCTGGCCGTCGCCATCCGCCAGCTCACCAACAAAAAAGTGGCCCTGGTGGACGCCAACAGCACCTTCGGCGACCAGAGCGTCATCCTCAACCTGCGCTCGGACAAGACGATTGTCGAACTGGCCCAACGGGTCGAGGAACTCGACCGCGACCTGCTCAACGATGTGCTGGCGACCCATACCTCGCAGATCAAGGTGCTCCTGGCGCCCCTCGATCCGCAGCGGGGCGAACTGGTCACCTCCGATCACCTGCGGGCGATCCTCGAGGGGATGAAGCAGGAGTTTGACTTCATTGTGGTGGACACGCCGGCCTCGTTCCAGGATCGCTCCCTGGCGGTGCTGGATATGGCGACGCGCATCGTCACCCTGATGACGCTGGAGATGCACTGCATCCGCAACATCAAGCTGTTCCTGGAAGTGGCCGAGCTGCTGGAATACCCGCGCGAGAAGGTGATGCTGGTGCTCAACAAGGCCAGCAACCGCACCAACATCCGCGCCGAGGAGGTGGAGAAGAACATCCAGCGCAAGATCCAGTTGCAGATCTGCGATGCCGGCCAGGACATGACCTTCGCCATCAACCAGGGCGTGCCGCTGATCATCGGCAAGCCGACGCACCAGGCGGCGCGCGACATTGGCATCCTGGCCCGCGAGGTGACGCTGGCGACGAAGGCCACGGCGGCGGGGGCCGCCCCGGCGGCTGCCGAAGCCTCCGCGTCGAAGGGCGGCGGCCTGTTCAACCGGCTGATTAAACGCTAAGTAGAGGGACACCAGCATGTCGTTGCTCAAACGAATCGGCGCCACCCCTGGCGAGGCCGCGGCGACGCCAGCGGCGCGGCCAGGGGGCAGCACCGCGGCGCCGCGGGCGCCCACGGCCCGCGAGGATGACACCTTCAACGAGATCAAGCTGCGGGTGCAGAACCGGCTGATCAACGAACTTGACCCCAAACTCGATCTCTCGAACAAGGCCCGGGTGCGCAAACAGGTCGAAGACGCCTTCCAGGCCATCCTCGACGGCGAAAGCATCGTGTTGACGCGCAGCGAACGGCAGCGCATGTTCGAGAGCATCGAGGCGGATATTATCGGCCTGGGGCCGCTGGAGCAACTCCTGGCCGATGCCGAGATCAGCGAAATTATGGTCAATGGCCCTAAACAGATCTACATCGAAAAACGGGGCAAATTGATCAAAACCGATGTCACCTTCAGCAACGACGAACACGTGCTGCGGATCATCGACCGCATCGTGGCGCCGCTGGGCCGGCGCGTGGACGAGTCCTCGCCCATGGTTGACGCGCGCCTGCCCGATGGTTCGCGCGTCAACGCCATCATCCGCCCGCTGGCGCTCAACGGTCCAACGATCACCATCCGCAAGTTCCGCAAAGATAAACTGACCATTCACGACCTGGTGCGCTTCGGCTCGATGAGCCAGGACATGGCCGATTTCCTGGGGGCCTGCGTCAAGGCGCGCACCAACATCGTGGTTTCGGGCGGCACCGGCTCGGGCAAAACGACCCTGCTCAACGTGCTGTCGAACTTCATCCCCGAGGACGAGCGCATCATCACCGTCGAGAACGCTGCCGAGCTGCAACTGCAACAGGACCACGTGGTGAGCCTGGAGTCGCGCCCGCCGAACGTGGAGGGCCGGGGTGAAGTGACCATTCGCGATCTGGTGATCAACAGCCTGCGTATGCGCCCGGAGCGGATCATCGTTGGCGAGTGCCGCGGCGGCGAGACCCTCGACATGCTCCAGGCGATGAACACCGGTCACGATGGCTCGATGACCACCATTCACGCCAACTCGCCCCGCGATGCCGTGGGTCGTATCGAGACCATGTGCCTGATGGCGGGCATGGACCTGCCCGCGCGGGCCATCCGCGAGCAGATCGCCTCGGCAGTGCAACTCTTTGTGCAGCAGTCGCGCCTCAAAGACGGCTCGCGCAAGGTGACGCAGATCACCGAGGTGTCGGGCATGGAAGGCGATGTGGTGGTGATGCAGGACATCTTCGTCTTCGAGCAGACGGGGATCGACGAGCGCGGCAAGATCGTCGGCCAGTTGCGGCCCACCGGGGTGCGGCCGAAGTTCATCGAGAAGTTCGAGACCCTGAACATCTTCCTGCCGCCGAACATCTTTGGTTCCGGGGATCGCTTCAGTTTCTAAGGCAAGGAACAGGTGGCCATGGATCGTATCCTCTCGCCCGAATTGCTGCCGATCTTCCTGGCGCTAGGGGGGCTGCTGCTGTTGCTGGTCGTCGTGCTGGTCTGGCAGTTGCGCGGCCAGGGCGGTACAGACGTCTCCTCGCGCCTGACGGAGTTTGTCGGCCCGAGCGGCCCGCAGCCGGCGGCCAATCCGCGGCAGGCGCTGGAGCGCATCGACCGCGTGGTGGCGCAGAGCAAGCGCGGGGGCAATATCCAGCGGGACCTGGCGCGGGCCGACGTCAAGCTGACCGTCGCGGAGTTCATCATCATCAAGCTCCTGTGCGCGCTGGTGGGGCTGGGCTTCGGGGTCTTCATCGGGCGGGCCAGCCCGGCGGCGATGTTTGCCAGCGGCCTGGCGGGCGCGGTGGTGTTCTCGTTTCTGCCGAACCTCTACCTTACCATCCAGGCCCGGCGGCGCGTCAAGGCGTTCAACAACCAGCTTGGCGACACGATCACCATGATGGCCAACGCGCTGCGGGGCGGCTACAGCTTCCTGCAGACGCTGGATATGGTTGCCCGCGAGGCCCCGGCGCCGATGTCGTCGGAGTTTCGCCGGGTGGTGCAGGAGGTGGGCCTGGGGCGCAGCACCGAAGACGCGCTGCAAAACCTGCTGCGGCGCATGCCCTCAGACGATCTGGAACTGCTGATCACTGCGGTGAACATCCAGATGGAAGTGGGCGGCAACCTGGCCCAGATCCTCGACACCATCGGCCATACCATTCGCGAGCGGGTGCGGATCAAAGGCGAGATCCAGACCCTGACGGCGCAGGGGCGCATCTCGGCGTGGGTGATCACCGGGCTGCCGGTGGGCCTGGCGATCTTTATCTCTATGGTCAATCCGAACTACATGGCGCCGATCTTCACCCTGGGCATGCCGCCGGAGGCCTGGTGCTGCCTGCCGGTCACGGCAGGGGTGATGATCATTATCGGTTATTTTGCGATTATGAAGATTATTGATATTGATGTGTAAGTACTCTGTGAACTACGTTTTTCGATAACTCCGCCCCCTCCCCAACCCTCCCCCGCTGGGGGAGGGAGTCCGGCTCCTCCCCTCGACGGGGGAGGTTGGGAGGGGGGTGGAAATCCCAGGAAACTGCGTTCACAGACTAGTAAGTGCTCAAGCGGCTCCCCGGGAGGGCTGCGCCCTCCCGGCGGACAGGGGTAAGGGGAAACCAGGTTTCCCCACCCGTGTAACGCTCACAGCGAGGAGAAGCGATGGCAACACTGGTCATGGTTGCGATCCTGCTGCTTGGGGTGGGCCTGATCGGCGTGAGTCTGGTGCGGATGCGCCAGCCTGATGTGGTCGGCGAACGGCTGAACCAGTACACCGAGCGGGCGATGACCCTGGAGGAACTGGAACTGCAACAGCCGTTTCACGAGCGTGTGATCATCCCCGCAACGAAGAGCATCCTCGCGACGCTCGGCAAATATGGCCCCAAACAGAGCGCCGAACGCCTGCGGCTGAACCTGCAAATGGCCGGCAATCCGGGCGGGATCACGCCAGCGATGTTCGTGGGCCTGCGGGTCGTGCTGGCCCTGATGCTGGGGGGCATCATCAGCGTGCTGACGTTCCGCACGATGCAGTTCCCGCAGGCCCTGTTGTACAGCGTGGTGGGTTTCGCGCTGGGGTACATGCTGCCGGTTATGTGGCTGGGGCGGCGGATCGCCGCGCGAAAACGGGCCATCACCAAGGCTCTGCCCGACGCGCTCGATCTGCTGTGTATCAGCGTGGAAGCCGGTCTGGCCTTTGACCTGGCCCTGCAACGGGTCGCCGACAAATGGGACGATGAACTCTCGCGGGAGTTCAAGCGGGCGCTCAAAGACATGCAGCTCGGGCGCACCCGGCGCGAGGCGCTGAAGGATCTTGCCGATCGCACCGGGGTGGACGATGTGCAGACCTTTACCGCCGCGGTGATCCAGGCCGATCAACTGGGCGTTTCGATGTCGAAGATCCTGCGCATCCAGAGCGATCAGATGCGGGTGCGGCGCCGGCAGCGGGCCGAGGAACTGGCCCAGCAGGCCCCCATCAAGATGCTCTTCCCCATGGTCTTCCTGATCTTCCCGGCGCTGTTCGTGGTGATCCTGGGGCCGGCCGTGCCGCGGATCATCTCCAGTTTCAGCGGTCTGTAGAACACGCCTGTTTCAGCATTGGGAAGGGCGCGGGGAGGCATAGCCTCCCTGCGTCCTCCCGCTGCCGCCGCGGGCGGAACCAACGGATCGCGGAGGGCCGCGCCCTCCGTCCCTCCCCCGAACGGTAATGCACAGGGCCACGCGGCGAAAGTAGTTCTCATGACGGTGGTACGCATCTGGAACCTGACGCGCGAGCGGGCGCTCGCGGAACGCTGCGAGGTGGCCCGCAGCTTTCTGGCCCGTGGCCGCGGCTTGATCGGGCGCGACGCGCTCGCCGCCGGCGAAGGGCTACTGATCCGCCCCTGCTCGAGCGTGCATAGCTTTTTTATGCGCTTCCCGATTGACGTGGTCTTTGTTGACCGGCACGACCGGGTCGTGGGCCTCACCGAGGCCATGCCGCCCAACCGGCCCTACGCCGGCGCATGGCGCGCGCGGTACGTGGTGGAACTGCCGAGCGGAACCATCGCTGCAACGGGAACGCGCGTGGGAGACGCGCTGCGCGTGGAGGAGACGCACACCCGGCCTTGATCTGCGGTATGATACACCTGTGGCGGTATAGCCAGGACCGATGCTACTTCCGGAGGGGCTTCGCCCCTCCGAACCTCCCCGCAGAGGATACATGACGAAGTAGCAATGGGCCGTCCCGTCACGGTTGATCAAGAGCCAGTTTGCCAAGGAGCGCTCCTGCATGCACATACTCGTCACCAACGACGATGGAATAGATAGTCCGGGCCTGTGGGCGCTGGCCGGCGCCCTGCGCGCGGCGGGGCTGGGCACGGTGACCGTGGTGGCCCCGGAGGAAGAGCAGAGTGGCATGAGCATGGCCCTGCCACCGCCGCGCCGCGATCTGACCCTGCGCCCCGTCCCCCCGCCTGATCCGATCCACGCTGGCATTCCGGCCTACGCCTTCAGCGGCACGCCGGTCGGCTGCGTGCTGGCCGGGATGCTGGCCAGGCTTGGCCCGCGTCCCGAGGTGGTGGTTTCGGGGGTCAACCGGGGACTGAACAGTGGCACGAATGTACTCCTGAGCGGCACGGTAGGCGCGGCAATGCTCGCGGCCCTGTGGGGCCTGCCGGCGATGGCCGTCTCGCAGATGTTTGTGGGCGACGCGCCGATGCCCTGGGGCACGGCCACCTGGGCCGCGGTGAAGAGCTTTCCGCTGCTCGAACAACTGCGGGGGCGCGGCCCGGTGGTGCTCAACGTGAATGCCCCCCACCTGCACGACATCGCCGATGTGCGGGGGTTTCGCCAGACCCGTCTCTCTGATTTCTTCTACGGCAACGTCGTAGATATGGAACTGGAACCCGACCCGGCCGATGGCGATGGCCGGCGGCGGCTGCTGATCCGCTTCGCGCGCGATCGCATTCCTGACTTCCCCGAATGTACCGACGATGGCGCGGTGCGCTCCGGCTATGTATCCCTGTCCGTGCTTACCCCTATGGGCATCGCCACCGACCTCGACCTCAGCGCGGCGATCGAGCGTCTATGAGGGGTCGTCACCCTCCCCCAACCTCCTCCCTCCCCACCTGCGGTGGAGAGGGAAGGGGCGCCAAGCGCAGCGAGGCGGGGGAGGGGGAGGAACAATACCCTTGCCGGATGGGTCGAATGCAACCCGGCGGAGTATGATAAGAAGAATGAAGACAGGGCGACGATCGTCTACGCGGCGCATCGGCACATTCTCGAACGGGAGGGTCCGGGAGGGCTTCGCCCTCCCGGAAACCCTCTTTCCGGGCCAATCGTGCAAGGGAAGTTGGCGGATGCGCCGCCAGGGAATGAGGTAGGCGCGTGAGCAGCATTGATATGTCCGAGGTGCGGGCGTGGGTGCGCGAAGGAGGGCTCCACGCCCGTCGCTACTTTAACAACGTGGAGGTGCAGCGCAAAGCCGATCGAAGCTGGGTGACCCAGGCCGATCTGGAAGTCGAACGGTTGTTGCGCGAGCGGATCGCCGCCCGCTATCCCGATCATGGGATCATCGGCGAGGAGCAAGGGGTAGGGGCGATCGATCGCGAGTTCGTCTGGTGCCTGGACCCGATAGACGGCACCGGATCGTTCGTGGCGGGGCTGCCCACCTGGTGCGTTTCGGTGGGCCTGCTGCGTGATGGGCAACCCTACCTGGGCGCCATTTATCTGCCTATTCTCGATGACTGCTACTGGGCCGAGGCAGAGGGGCCAGCCTATCGCAACACGACGCCGATCCACGCCAGTACGGCCACGACGATTGACAATAACGACTGGATCAGCGTTTCGTCGTATGCGCATCGCCAGTACCGGATCGATTTTCCGGCCAAGACGCGGAGTCTCAGCAGCGTGGCGGTGGACTGCTGCTACGTTGCCCGTGGCAGTTCGCTTGGCGCGTTGATCGGGCGGGCGAACCTGTGGGATCTGGCAGCCGGCCTGGCGATCATCCGCGCCGCGGGAGCGGTGGCCGTGGGGCTGAGCGGGGCGCCGCTGGACACGGCGCAACTCCTCGATGGGCGCCGATTACCCGAGCCGATCATCATTGCCCCGCCGCAACTGGTTGACCTCCTGCGGAGCTACATCTCGCGGCGCTGATAAGCGATTGGCAAACCGGGCTTCTCCTGGCCCCTGCCCGAGGGGGAGGAGCCTGGAGGGCCGCGCCCTTCCAGGAGCAGGGGCATGGGAAGCACCTGTTCACACTTCTCCTGAGAGCGAGGGCTTCCAGCCCTCGAAGCCTGACGAGGGCGAGACGCCCTCGTTCCCAGGGTAACTGTTCACACTTCTCCTGGGAGCGAGGGCTTCCAGCCCTCGAAGCCTGACGAGGGCGAGACGCCCTCGCTCCCAGGCTCTACTTGTCACCCCAGGTGTGAACCGTTACCATGGGAAACCTGGTTCCCCCATGCTCACGTCAGTCGCTCCGGGGCGGGCGCAACGGACGATTCAGGCCCACCTCCAGGCGCCATTCGGCGAGGGAGGAGCCGGTGGCCGCGGCGTACACATCGGTGAGCGCGACGGCGGCCAGCTCCCAGCCGTGGCGACGCTCCGCCAGACGGCGCGCGGCGCGCCCAAGGCGCCCGCGGACGGGCGGGTCGTTCAACAGGGCCAGGGTGGCCCGCGCGAAGCCGGAGGCGCCCTCCGCGATGAGCAGTTCCTCGCCATCGCGTCCGCCCACGTCCTGGGCCAGACGCTTGCACGCCACCAGGGGCAGGGCGGTTGCCAGCGCCTCCAGCGCGCCGTGCGGGGTGGTTGTGGTAGGGGTGAGGGGCGCCAGGGCCAGGGTCGCGGTGGTCAGGTAGATCCGTGAGTCGTGCACGGGATGGACAAAGATGACCCGCGGATCGTGGGCGAGGGGGCCGCGGAACTGCCGGACAGGCGACCCCAGCACCGTCAGGTGCACATCAGGGCGCGCGTCCCAGATGGTGGTGAGCGTCGCGGCAGCCAGACGCAGGGCCTGGCGGGCCTCGGAGCGTCTCAGGT
>JAOACN010000248.1 GCA_026417815.1 Chloroflexaceae bacterium
ACAACGACGCCGCCAGGGCGGCCAGGATCTCATCGCGCTCGCCAAGCAGCCGGGACGCCGCCTCGCCGTCGGAGGCCTCGAGGCGCAACTCCAACTCGATCAGGCGTCGCACCGCCGCGGCATCGCCGCCAGCGGCCCCTCCCGCCGGGCGCAGGGCCACGGGCAGATTCTCGCCCAGGCGCGCGGTATAGAAGAGCGGCTCCTGGACCAGGGCCTCGTGGCGCTGCAAGGAGCGGCCGTCGGCGGGCACGGCGACCCGCAGGTAGGCATACAGATCAAACACGCCTACCGCTGGCCCGGCGCCGGGCGCCTGCCCACCCAGGGCCAGGAGCAGGTGTTCGCCGAAGATCGTGTGGCGCGGATTGACCGCCGAGCGACTGCCGGCCCGCTGCCCGGGCCGCGCCGAGGAGATGACCACCTGATCGCCGCTCACCGACAGGGGCCGGTAAAACTCCGGAGGCGGCGCCGCCCCCGACAGCGCCGCAGCGGGGACGTCAGGATCATCCTCTCCCAGCGCCTGGCAACAATTGAGCAGCACCACCAGCCGCTGCGCTCGCTCACGGACCTTCGCCACGCGGCGGTGAAACACCTCGGCGGTCAGTGCCGTCTCGACCAGGCGATCAGGATCGGCATCAAAGGGCAGCAAGGCATAGCCCGCCGCAGTCGGGGCCCCACGCCCGGCGAAGCAGATCAGGGCCGTGCCGCCCTCAACCAGATGGGCCAGTTCCTCCAGCGCGTCCAGCACGTAGTTACGGGTCGCCTTGCTATCCACCAGCAGGCGCACCTGCTGCTCGGGGTAGGCCGCCAGGTGCGGATCGCGGAGCAGACTGGCCAGGGCCCGGGCATCGCTGGCGGTCGTGCCGCCAGGCAGGCGGAAGTGGGGATGGGCGTACTCGGAGACGCCGATGATCAGAGCGTGGCCGTAGCTGAAGTGTACACCGTCGGCGCTCAGGTTGTGGGGAAGAGGATCGGCACGGGTGTCCGCGACGGGTGGCGTGAGCCCCGTGCCGGCGCGGGCGCCGCCTGTAGAGGCGGGGGCGCCGGAGCGGCTCTCCGGAGAGGCCACTACGACGCGCAGCAGCGCATCCACAATCGTGTAGCCGAAGCGTTCGCGCAAACGCTCCAGCTTGTCGGCATATTCCGCATCGTCGAGCAGGCCCATCGCGTGCAGATCGCGGAGACTCCGCAGGGTGGCGGCGAGATCGTCTCTCATCGGCAACTCCTTATCGCTACGCGCCTGCGCGGAACGAGCGACAACCGGCGCGGACGTTCCCGGCAGGCAATACGACGCGCATGAGCAAGGCGGCCACGACACGGGCGCATTGAGCCTCTCCTCTTTTACCATTATATGCTATGCGAGCCTTCACCTCTGCCGGCGCGTCGGGTATACTACAAAGACAACAACAAACCTGCGCCAACACGAATAGGGGAAACCCGGTTCGCCCCGCGGCCCGACCAGATGGAGAGGGTCCGGGAGGGTCAGGCCCTCCCGGGAATGCCTTTTTTCATCCCGTCGTGGTGGGGGGAAATATTTTTTGCCCCGATCCAGGGAACCCGGGCTTCCCCACACCCCGGCCCAGGGATGGTCCTTTGATGGAACCCGGGTCGCCTGGTATTCCGCGGAGGTGATCTATGCGGATCGTCCGGCATCGCGATATCCAGAGTTTCGTCGAGCGGGCCATGCCCCTGCTTCTGGCCCACGAGGCGCACAACCATCTGATCCTCGGCCTCTGCGCGGAATTGACCCATAACCCCGAAACGTTCGGATCGCAAGCGCCGCTCCTGGTCACGGTCGAGGATGGGGGCGTCGTAGTATTCGCGGCTCTGCAAACGCCGCCTAACAAGTTGGTGCTGTCACACACCCGGCACACGGGGGCCATCGAGGCGCTGGTGGAAGAACTAAGCCATTCGGAACGCGCCCTGCCCGGCGTGCTGGGCCCGCGCTCGGTGGCGGAGCCGTTTGGCCGCCACTGGGCGGCGCGGAGCGGCGGGTGCGTCGAGCAGGGTATGCCGCAGCGGATCTATCAACTTACCAC
>JAOACN010000264.1 GCA_026417815.1 Chloroflexaceae bacterium
TGCCTACAGTACCGGCTCAAGTCTGATGCCGCAGAAGAAGAATCCTGATAGCATGGAACTCCTGCGCGGCAAGAGCGGGCGCCTGCTGGGTAACCTGGTGAACCTGCTGACCATGCTCAAGGGGCTGCCGCTCACCTACAACAAGGATATGCAGGAGGACAAGGAGCCCTTCTTCGACAGCTTCGACACACTCGACCTGGGCTTGCAGGTGGCCGCGGCGGCGGTGGCGACGCTGGCGGTCCGGCCCGAGCGTATGGCCGCCGCCCTCGACGATGCCATGCTGGCCACCGATCTGGCCGATGAGCTGGTGCGGCGCGGCGTCCCCTTCCGCGAGGCCCATGGCAAAGTGGGCCGTCTGGTGCGGCGCGCGCTGGAGCTGCAGGTACCGTTGCGCGAGCTGCCCCTGGCGGAGTACCAGGCCGTGCAGCCCGATCTGGACGAGGCGATCTACGCCGTTTTTGACTTCGCCCGCAGTGTGGCCCGTAAATCCAGCCTGGGGGGGACCGCTCCCGAACGGGTGCGCGAGCAGTGCGCCCGCTGGCGCGAGACGCTTGGGGGCGATGGGGAGGCGTAGTCCGTACGCTCCTGCCGGCGGTGAGGGTTGGGGAGGACGCCGTTCTCCCAGGGAACTACTCTTTTTTTGTCGCTTCGATGGGGCGAAAGGCGTTTCGCCAACCGGGGAGGGTCCGGGAGGGCGCAGCCCTCCCAGGAAAACGTTTCCTTGCACCATAAAACTCAGAAACCCATGACCAGTCCGCTCTACACTCCGCCGGTCGTCCTGCCCCGGCTCAACATTCGGCCCGATGCCCCGGCGCAGATCCGTCGCGCTCGCGTGGGCGACGTGCCGCGTCTCTACGAGATGATCAACTACTACGCGGCGCGTGGCGATATGCTGCCCAAAACGCTGGACCAGCTCTACAACCGGGTGCGTACCTTTAACGTGGCCGAGGCCGATGGCGAGGTGGTGGGCTGCGCGGCCCTGCACGTTACCTGGGCCGACCTGGCCGAGGTGGTGAGCCTGGCCGTGCATCCCGACTTTCAGGGACGGGGCCTGGGGCGCCGGCTGGTCGAGCCGCTCTTCGATGAGGCCCGCGAGTTGGGCATCCCCACCCTTTTCACCCTCACCCTGCAAGTCGGTTTTTTCAGCCGTCTCGGCTTCCGCGAGGTGCCCAAACTGCGCCTGCCCCACAAGATCTGGCAGGACTGCGCCACCTGTTTCAAGCAGGATCGCTGCGATGAGATCGCGATGGTGAAACAACTGGCGTTGTGAGGGCGCATGGGCGGCCCTTTCAGATCCTCCCCTCGGCTGGGATCTGCTGTAAGGCCGAAGCATTGGCTGCGCCAATGCTTCGACCTTGCTCCAGGGAGGGCTTCGCCCCCAATCCCTCTCCTCCGGCAGGGGCGCACCACCCCCTTACCCCCATTATCACCGAAACGCCGGCGGGCCGATCTGCTCGACGCAGCGGCCATCGGGCGGAGCGGCGGGGTTGTCGAGGAAGGCGCGGATCAGCCCGGCGGGACAGGCGCCCCGACCCACCGCGGCATGCCCCGTGTCGCGGAGGGTGAAGCCGTAGGCCCGCCTGAGTCCCTCGGCGGCCCGCTCGCGCCACGCTGGCGGCGTAATCGGGTCGTAGGCCCCTGCCAGCAGCAGCGCCGGTGTGTCCGAGACGACCGGCGCGCGCCAGCGCGGATCGGGGGGCGCGGCGCCGAAGCGCGCGCAGAGG
>JAOACN010000306.1 GCA_026417815.1 Chloroflexaceae bacterium
GTCGCTGTCCGGGCTGAACGATGAGCCGTTGCCCCTCGACGCGGCCCTCCGTGGCGCGCTGTGGGGCAACCAGGCCGACCTGAGCCTCTGGCCCGCGGACGCTGGCGATGGACCCGGTGGCGCCATGCTGCTGGCCGACGATGGCCCCGCGGTCCTGATCCACCTCGACGGCCTGATCGCCCGCCTGGCCACGGTTGACGTGGTGCTCGACAACGCTGGCGCCGAACTGGTGCACGACCTGCTCCTGGCCGACGCGCTGCTCGCCCGTGGCCTGCGGGTACGGTTACACGCCAAGGCCCACCCGACCTTCGTCTCCGACGCGACCGTTGACGATACACGCGACACCATAGCCTGGCTGGCGGAGCGGCCCGGCCCGGTCGCCGCCGCCGGGCGACTCCTGGCCGCGCTGGCCACGGGTCGTCTGACGCTGCACGACGACTGGTTCTGGACCTCGCCCCTGGCGGGATGGGAGATGCCCGAGGCCCTCTATCACACCCTGGCGACGTCGGGCTTGCTGATCAGCAAGGGCGATGCCAACTACCGTCGCTGGCTCGGCGATCGTCACTGGCCCGCCGACACGCCCCTGGAAGCCGTCCTGGGCTATGTCCCGGCCCCGCTCCTGCTGCTACGCACCTGCAAATCCGAAGTGGCAATCGGCCTGGATCAGGCGCGCGTCGCGGCGGCGACGGCGCGCGATCCGCAGTGGATGACCAGTGGTCGCTGGGGATTGGTGCAGTTTGTCAGGATCACACCCTGAGGGGAGGGATCGGGATTCTCAGGTGTAGGGTTTTCCGGCACATCCTCGCGTCGCATTCGCCATCTGGGGCATCAGGACGCCCAACTCCCTCTCTCCACCGTAGGTGGAGAGGGGGGCAGGGGGGTGAAGACCGAAAGCGCATTGGAATGCCAAAAACCCGTTCTCGCTCGAAAAACCCCTACACCTGCGAGAGGGATCGGGAGGGCAAAGCCTTCCCGATCCCTCCCCTCAGGCGGGGTCGTGGGGAAACCAGGATTCCCCACCCTTCCGCAGTATTCGGACAGGCCCTCAGCCTTCGACCGCCTTCAGATCCTCGACGACCGGTTTGGCGGCCTCAGTCAGTTCGGTGTTCACCTCGCCGAACACCTTGGCCGTATCCTCGCCGTTGACGATGATCCGCTCCAGACCCTTGCCGATGATCTGGTCGCCGTTGCGCACGAAGACGCGCGCGGCATCCTGGGCGCGGGTCAGGGGAAGCTGCTCCACCGCGGTCTTGAAGTTGGGGTTCTCGGCGAAGAAGGCCTGCATTTCCGCCGACTGTTTGGTGCTGATGCGCACCGGCATGTAGCCCGTGTCGCGCGCCCAGATGCCGGCCTGCTCAGGGTTGGTGGCAAAGGCGATGTACTTCATCGCCGCGAGCTGCTTCTCGGCGGGCGTTTCGGCGGGAATGGCCAGGCCCGCGCCGCCGGTGCAGCAACCGAAGTTGGTCTCTTTGGGCAAGAAGCCCACGCCGACCTCGAAGGGCGCATTCTGGGTGATGCCCCGGAGCCCGCCGGTCGAGGCCAGCATCGCGGCCCCGACGCCGCCGATGAAGTCCTTGTTGAGGTCCTGCACCAGGGTGGCCCAGCCGAGCTTGTTGGCGGTGTCCTGGTAGAACTGCCCCGCCCGGAGGGTGTTCGGGTCGGTCATGGTCATGGTGAAGTCCGGCAGCGAGTACTGGCCGCCGTGCTGCCAGGTGACGCCCTGGAAGAGCCAGGCGATGTAGCTGGCCCCGGTGGGGTGCAGGAAAGCCGCGCGGGTCAGTTTGCCGCCCTCTTTGACGACCAGCTTCGGCGCCCACTCGCCAAACTCGGCCCAGGTCTCGGGGGCGCGGTCGGGCAGCCCGGCCTCGGCCCAGAGTTGCTTGTTGTAGTAGAACAGCGGCGTCGAGCGGGCAAAGGGGATCCAGAAGTGCTTGTTCTGACGCACGCCCTCGTTCAGCAGTACCGGCTCGTAGTCGGCAAAATCCAGGTTGACCTGCTTCGCCAGGTCGTCAAGCTGGGTGATGGCCCCGGCCAGGTAGAAGCCGAACCACCAGACGTCGGAGAGCAGAATGACGTCGGGGATGGTGCGGGCCTGCAGGGCCGCGGTGAACTTCTGCGCGGTCTCCTCGTAGCTGCCCTGGAACTGGTACTCGACCTGCACCTCGTTCTGCGACTCGTTGAAACGCTTGACCATGGCCTGCTCGGCCTCCCCAAGCACGCCGCTGAACGACCCCCAGTAGGTGATATTGACGGTCGAACCAGTCTGGCTGACGACGGTGGGGGCCGCGGTGGCGGGGGCGGCAGTGGGGGCGGGAGCGGTAGTAGGGGCGGGGGCCGCGGGGGCCGTCGTCGGCGCGGCGGGCGCCTGCGCGCCACAGGCCGCCAGGGCCGTGGCGCCGCCACCGGCGATCAGCATCCGAAGCATCTGGCGACGAGACAGCTTGCGCTGCTCCATGCGAGGATCTCCTTTCTCCGTACTCGCGAGCATCTGTATGCACACGGGGGTCCCTCGTCCCCCGGAGGTGCCTCTGAGAGCCTGACTGGATACCTCCTTCGGAAGGGCCAGCCCTTCCCAGGAACGCTTTCCCTGGTCGGCTGGAGGAGGGTGGGGAAACCGGGTTTCCCCACACCCCCGCCCGCGGGGCGGGTCCGGGAGGGCCACGCCCTCCCACATCGGATACCCCCAGGGTATCCGAACAGGCGCTTATCCCTTCACCGCGCCAGTGGCGATGCCTTCCACGATGTAACGCTGGACGAACAGGAAGACGATCATCACCGGGATGATGAGGAACAACGATCCGGCCATCACCACGCCCCAGTTGATGGTGCCCTCGCTGTTGCGCAGCCAGTAGATGCCAATCGGCAGGGTGCGCATGTTGGCGGTGTTGGTGACGATCAGCGGCCAGAGAAAGTCGTTCCACTTCGCCACCAGCGAGAGCAGGGCCATGGTCACGATAGCCGGCTGGGCCATGGGAATGACCACGCTCACCAGCGTGCGGAGATGCCCCGCGCCGTCCACCCGCGCGGCTTCGATCACCTCGTAGGGCAAGGCCAGGAATGCCTGCCGCAGCAGGAAGGTGCCATAGGCGATGGCCGCGCCGGGGATGATGATGCCGGCGTAGGTGTTGATCCAGCCGAGCCGGGCGATGGTCAGGTAGTTGGGCACGATGGTGATCTCCACCGGCACCATCAGCGCGGCCAGGAGGAGCAGAAAGACCAGATCCTTGCGCGGAAAGCGCAGGTAGGCCAGGGCGTAGGCCGAGGTGACGGCGAAGAGCACCTCCAGCCCCATCCCGCCCAGGGTGGTGATGAAGCTGTTCACGTAAAAGCGCCCGAAGGGGGCCGCGTTCCACGCCGCCGGGAAGTTCGCCAGGGTTGGCGCCTGGGGGAACCAGGTCGGCGGGCCGTAGATCTCCGCCGAGGTTTTGAAGGCCGCGATCAGCGTCCAGTACACCGGCAGGCCGATCACCAGCACCGCCAGGAGCATCGCCAGGTAGCCGGCGGCGCGCCAGCGGCGCCCTCGTCGCCGCGCCGCCGCGTTTTCGACCGGTTGCGTCAGGACCAGTTCGTCACTCAGGGCCATACGATCATCCATAGGATACGCGGCGCTCCAGGTAGCGCACCTGGATCAGCGTCAGGAAGAGCATAATCAAGAAGAGCACCACCGCCACAACGCCGGCCTTGCCCGCGTCGTAGGTCACAAAGCCCAGTTCGTAGAGGTAAAATATCAGGGTGGTGGTGGCGTTCACCGGCCCGCCGTCGGTCAGCACCTTGATAATATCGAAGGCCTGAAAGGTCGCCAGCACGCTGGTAACCGACAGAAAGAAGGCCACCGGCGACAGCCCGGGCAGGGTCACGTGGCGGAAACGATCCCACGGCCCCGCCCCGTCCACCAGGGCCGCATCGTAGAGCTCGCGGGGTATGCCCTGCAGTCCTGCCAGGTAGATCACCACCGCGTAGCCCAGGTTCTTCCAGACGTAGACCATGATCACCGCGGGCATGGCCCACTGGGTCGTCCCCAGCCAGTCGGGCGAGTTCAGGCCCACGAGACCGAGGAGCTGATCAATCAAGCCGTAGCGGGGGTCGAAGATGTAGCTCCAGACCACCGCCACCACCGCGCCCGACATCACCACCGGCGAGAAGAGGGCCGCCCGGGCGGCGTTGCGGTAACGCAGGGGCTGGTTGATCAACAGCGCCAGGGCCAGCCCGAGCACCAGGGCCAGGCCCACCGACCAGACGGTGAACACCAGCGTGTTCAGCACGATCTCCCAGAACAACCCGCTGGTGAACACGCTCAAGTAATTATCGAACCAGACAAAGGGTTTGACCGGCCGCAGGAAGTTCCAGCGCACGAAGCTCAGGTAGCCGTTGTAGATCAGCGGCCAGTAGGTGAAAATGCTAAAAAGGAGCAGATTGGGGCCGATCAGCAAGACAAACAGCAACCACTCGCGCCACTGGCGCGCCGGTGTTGACCGGACACGTTGATGAAGACTGGCCATCAGGTTCTTGATCGAGAGGATCTGGAAGGCCGTCGCCCTCTCAGAAATCCTCTTTCTGAAGGGGCATAGGGAGGCGCCCCCCCCGCGATCCCCGGGTCCGCCTGCGGCGCGCGTGCCCTGGCCAGACCAGGACCAGCCAACCGCGGGCGGAACAAAGATCGCGGAGGGCTGCGCCCTCCGCACATCCCCGCTCTCTCACGACAACGCCGCGCAGCGAAACTAGTTCGCAAGCATATTAGCCATGTCGTGTTAATCAGTGTTGAGATAATCATTAACCAGATGTAAAATGATGGTTAAAGAACGCTCTGGACACCAGATCAGGCTGCGAAGC
>JAOACN010000362.1 GCA_026417815.1 Chloroflexaceae bacterium
CATCTGAGCTCTGCGTCATGGCCGTGGGCATGAGGATGGGCACCTGTGAGAACTCACGCACCCTGGTGCAGGCCTCCAGGCCGTCCATCTCGGGCATCATAACGTCGAGGATGACCATATCGGGCCGCTGTTCGCGCACCCCCTGCACGCACTCAACACCATTCGATGCCTGAATGACGGCATATCCCTCATGCTCCAGATTAATGCGAATCAGCTCGCGAAGACCCTCGTCATCATCAACTACCAGAATGGTGCGCTGATCCATCTGTTCGCCTCGCATTACGTCGGCGAACGCCCCGCCGTTTCGCCGCGTATCCGGATAAACGTGGCACGCACGTCGGTAAGGGTCAACTCACCGATGTGCACGTAGCGAATGGTGCCCTCCGGGTCAATGAAGAAGCTGGTCGGCAGTGGAAACACCCGGTAGTCGTTGGTAATCGAGCCATCACGATCCAGCGCGATGGGGTAGGTCACGCCGAACTGGCTCAAAAATGCTTCGATTTGCGCTTCACTGCGGCCCTGCAGTTGCTCATCATCGGTCAGATTGATGCCGATTACGGCCAGCCCTTCGCTGCCAAGTTGCTCATGAGCGGCTTGCAGCGCGGGCAGTTCACGTTTGCACGGCTCGCACCAGGTGCCCCAGAAGTTTAGCAACACCACCTGCCCGCGATAATCTTCCAGACGCACCGTTCCGCCGTCGAGCGCGGGGGCCGCAAACAGCGGGGCGGGCCGGTTCATCTCGCTCATGGCCTGGCCCCGGGGCGCGTCGTTCTGGCCGGTTAACACCCAGAACAGCGCGATCAACCCCACGGCAACCAGCGCGCCCGCGATGGCAAAGGCCCGTTCGCGCGGCGTCAACCCGCGCTGCGGCGCTTTTCCGGGGGTCTGTTTGGCCGACAGGCTGCTGTCGTACTGGCGACGCCGCTCCGGATCGCCCAGGATGCGATAGGCCCGCTCAAGCTCCGCGTTGCGCTGGGCTGCTACCTGCTGCAACTCCGGGTCCAGTTCGGCTATCTGCTCGGGGGCGTAGCGCATCCGCTGCTGGGCATAGGCTCGTTCGATGGCCTCCTGGCTCGCATCGGGGTCAACGCCCAGGAGCGCATAGAGCGTGGACATGGCTGCTTTCTCTCAATCGTTCGTATTGTAGCACAGGTTTTAACTTTGTGGGTTAAGAATGGTTGAAAGTTAAAGGCGTATAAACTTCTGCCCGACCGTCCGGGTGCAAACAGCACCCTCCCGAGCCCCTCTGTTTCGTCTGGAGGGGAATGGGGAAACCGGGTGTCCCCGTTCCCCGCCATGAAGCGCACCCCCCCGGGTTGCGCGCGGGGTCCGGCCAGGCGCAGCCCTCCCGGACCCGCCCGTCTGTACCTAGCGCGAATACTCGGCCACCAGTTGCCGCGCCTGCATCACCAGCCCCGGTTCCGCGCCGGGCAGCACGATGAGTTGCTGCCACTGTTCGAGGGCCTGGGCGACCTGTGGCGGGTCGCTGAAGGCCAGGCACAGGCCCTTGCTCAACAGGGCGCGAGCGGCCTCGGGGTCGTCGCGCAGGGCGCGTTCGGCTTCGGCCAGCCCTTCGCGCACGTAGTTCTGGTCGTTGGTGTCCTTGCCGTAGAAGCACAGGCTCGCCGCCAGGTCGGCCCGCGCCACCGGGTCGGTAGGCGCCAGTTCGGTCGCTTTGCGGTAGGCGTCGGCGGCCTCCAGCCAGCGCGGTAGCCGTTCGATATAGATGTTCTGCAGGTTCTGGTCGCCGCTCGCCAGCCGTTCGCGCACCACCACCACGCTGTCGTAGAGGGCATTGCCCAGTTCGATCCAGGCGTTCGGGTTCTCCGGCGCTCGCCGGGCCACCTGCCGCGCCGCGACGATCTGCCCTTCGAACTGGTTGATGATCGCCATCATATCGGGTGTAGGCGCCGCGGCGCTTACCAGCGCGCCCGTGCCCGCTTGCTGCGGCCCGCCTACCGGGGCGGCCCCTGGGGGCAGGCTGTAGACGGTCGTCACCAGGGTGACCAGCACGATGGCGAAGACCGCAACGGCGACGATCAGCGTCGGGGCGAGCCAGACGGGGAGCGCGCCACGCCGGGTTGCGCGCCCGCTCCGACGGGGGGCGCTGCCGGACCGCAGCGTCGGCTGGGCGTTAAAGCCCGGCGGGCGCTCCTGCCCGCGGGCGGGGGGCAGGGGGCGGTAGTCAAGTGCCTCCTCGCCTGTCGCGGCGCGCTCCTCCGCCAGCGCTGCCTGGCGGGCGGCCAGTTCCTCGTCGTAACGGCGCCGGCGCTCCGGGTCGCTCAGAACGAGATACGCGCGCTCAATCTCATCCCGGCGACGGCGGGCCAGTTCCTGGAGTTCCTCGGCGCTGCCTTCGAGGCGGGCCGGGTCGTAACGCTCGCGCAGGCGCGCATAGGCCGCCTGGATCGTTTCGACATCGGCGCGGGGATGCACCTGCAGGGTCTCGTAGTGGTCTTGCATGGCTCACGTACCCGGTCGGGTTATGCAATCAGGGGAGATCGGGAGGGTCCGGGAACGTCTGGCCCTCCCGGGGTGTGCCCGCGCCCCGCCCTCCGGGAGGGTCCGGGAGGGCTATGCCCTCAGGGAGTTTCCCCATTTCCTGCCCGATGGGAGGATCTGGGAGGGTGTGGCCCTCCCAGGAAAACGCATCGTCTGGCCGGCGCGGCCGTGTGGCGCCTAACGCCCCGCGCCCCGCGGTCCCGTCCGCAGGCCAAACGCCGGCAGGCCCTTCGGCAGGCGCGCGCGCAGGCCGGCCAGCCTGGCCTGGCCCTCCAGGTAGCGGCGCACCAGGGCGATCAGGCCCCCCAGAATGCCCACGCTTACCCCGACCCAGACCAGCACCACCAGCGGCTTGACGCTCACCGCAATCACGCCCTTGGCCGGCACAACTGGCAGATCGTCCAGACCGGGGCCGCTGCCCTGCAGCATCACCCGCCGGGTGTTGGGATCGAGCGACACGAGGGTAAGCTGCCGTCCCTCCGCGCCGGGAAGGGCCACTGGCACGTACTCGAGCTGTTGCTGGCCGCTGTTCGGGTCGGTCACCACCTGCACATACGGCTCCACCTCGCTCTCGGCGCCCTCGTAGAGCACCCTGACGCGCGCGCCCACGCGCAGGTCGCCGCTTCCCGACATCATCGCCTCGCGGTCAATGTTGAAGCCGAGGAAGGTCAGCGTGTATGGCCCCATGGTCGCCGAGTCATTCTGGCTCAGGACGGGGCGGGCCTCGTCCCGCTCGGGGTCGTAGCCAGCGGGGGAGATATACAGGTCGTGCCAGAAGAAGCTGTGAATCGACGGCGTGGTCATCGTCGCGCCCATGCGCTGGTTCTCGTAGAGGTAGGGCCGCGCGCTGAAGGACGTCCGGCCATCGCTCACCGTGAAGTCGAGCACGCCGTGCTGCTGTTCATCGAGTTTATAGCCGTTAAAGATGAACTCATAGCCGAAGAGTTTCGCGCTCTCGCCGGGGGCCAGGGTCAGGCGCGTCTCGGGGGTGGCGTAGGCGCTGGAGGCGACAACGCCGATGAGCATAATGGCGAAGCCGACATGGGCCAGATAGCCGCCGATGCGCAACCAGCCGCTTTTAAGCGTGCGGGCGATCATCACCAGGTTCGTGCCCACGGCGAAGGTTCCACCGGCGACGTAGAAGAGCGCCAGCGGCTCGCGCACGCTGATGAGCATGGCCGCGATGGTGGCCGCCACGGCCGCCA
This sequence comes from Chloroflexaceae bacterium, assembly GCA_026417815.1. Taxonomy (GTDB): domain Bacteria; phylum Chloroflexota; class Chloroflexia; order Chloroflexales; family Chloroflexaceae; genus JACAEO01. The sequence continues at coordinate 3,708 of JAOACN010000362.1, forward strand.
CGGCGGGCCAGCGCAGCGCCCGCAGCAGATGGCGCATGTTCGTGTCGCGCCAGCCCAGCAGCGGCCCGATCGTCATCAGCGCCACAATCACCACCCCCAGGGGCGGCGTGGTCTGCTGGTAGAAGCTGGGGGCCAGACTGAAGCGCCCGTCTTCGAAGGGCCGGGCCTGCGGGTTCATCAGCGTCCCGTCGTCAAGCTCGAAGACCGACCCCATCCAGCCCTGGAGGGTATGACCGACGCCTGGAATGGCCGAGATCACCGGCATCGAGGTGCCGATGCCCACCAGCAGCGCGACCACTGCCAGCGACAGCATGGCCAGCACGAAGAAGCTGTCGCGCGAGAAGAATCTGTCGCTCAACGGGCGCGAGGGGACGTCGCGCCAGCGCCAGATCAGCACCCCGGCCGCCCCGAGTGTGAGCAGCACCAGGAAGGCTACCAGGCCCTCGAAGATCCCCTCGGCCACGAACGAGTGCACCGAGAAGTTGGCGTAGACCCCGCTGCGGGTAAGGAAGGTGGCGTAGAAGACCAGGGGGTAGAGCGCCAGGGCCAGGAGCAGGTTGGTTTTCCGCAGGGCGCCCTGGGAACGCTGTAATACCATGCCGTGCATCAGCGCCGTCAGGATGAGCCAGGGCACCAGCGACGAGTTCTCCACCGGGTCCCAGCCCCAGTAGCCGCCCCAGCCGAGGGTTTCGTAGGCCCAGTAGCCGCCCAGCAGCAAGGCAAGGCCCAGGAAGGCCCAGGCGGCAATGGTCCACGGCAGGGCGCGGGCCACCCAGGTGTCGTAGTCGCGGCGGATCAGCCCGCCGACGGCAAAGGCGAAGGGCACGGTACTGAGCGCATAGCCGACGAAGAGCACCGGCGGGTGGATGATCATCCAGAAGTTGTGCAACAGCGGGTTCAGCCCGCGCCCGTCGGTGGGGGTCAGGGGCAGATTGGTGGAAGGATCGAGGAGCGGTTTGAACGGATTAAGGACCAGAACGAAGACCAGCAGCACCGCCTGCACGAACATTACCACGGCGAGCACATACGGCTCGAAGTGCCTGCTTCGGCGCACCAGCAGGGTCGAGGCGATGCTGCCCCACAGCACCCAGATGAGGAAACTGCCAGGTTGCCCGGCCCAGCTCGCGGCGATGCTGAAGAAGAAGTCCAGGTCGCGCGAACTGTAGTTATTGACATACTCGATGTCGAAGCGGCGGGCGAGGAACAGGCTGATCAGCAGCGTCCAGGTCATCAGCACGGCGCCGAGGGTGGCATAGACGCCAAAGCGCCCGTAGTACAGCGCAGCCTGATTGCCCCGGGGCGTCACGGCGTAACTGCCAACGGCCAGCAGAGCCATCGCAATCGCGGTGACGATCAGAAACGTGCCAAGGAGGTACATGGGGAGCTTTCTAGTCCGACTACGGGTTCCAGGAGGGTCTGACCCTCCCGGACCCTCCTGTGGCGAGGAGCGCGGGGAAACCTGGGTTCCCCGAACCCCTCGAACTGGCCAGGGTCACGTTACAAACCCATGGACAGGAGCGTGGGGAAACCGGTTTCCCCACACCCGTCAACGGCAACGAAGGGGATGAACCCTGTCTAACGGCCCATCTGCTCCTGGTACTTCGACGGGCACTTGACCAGCAGATCATCGGCCATGAAGGCCTGCTCGGCGGGATCGTAGCGGCCAATGGCCACGATGCTGATGGCCTGTTCGAAGTTCGCCGGGCGCGGGTCATCGGAGATGACCTTGATAAGCTTTCCCCGCTCATCCTGGAGCATGAACGTAAAGCGGCCCGCCGCGTCGTACTCGCCGGTACTGCCGAGGAACCCGGCCAGTTGCACGCTGCGCGTGGCGGCCATGGCCTCGTCCACGCTCTGGGTATACGAGCGGAAGCCGCTCTGGAAGCCGAAGATCCCGTACACAACGGCGATGAGAATAATACCGAGGCCCACCATGTGCAGGGGCCTGATCGGCATCCTGCGCCGCGAGACCGAAGTTGCGGTTGCCATAGGCACACTTTCCACACCAGGGGGCGCGGCGCCCCCGCATTACCCTCGACTCGACTGTTCGACCGGCTCGCCTTCGGACCGGCCAACGCGGGTAACGCTGGCGCGCGGCGCGTCGCCCTCACCGAGGGGCCGCTGCTCACGCTCGCGTTGCAATTCGCGCTTGAGGGCGCGCGCCTGCGCGTCAATCCGCCACAGGTACACGAAGATGCCGATCCATACCGACAGGGCCACGGCCATGGCCACATAGATCGCCGTGCCCGCTTCAAGTAAACCGTTCATACCCGAGATCCCCCGCGCTGGGCCAGGGCCCACTGCGCGTCGAGCAGCGTCGCGCGCAGCGTGAGCAGCCAGAAGAACAACGCCGTAAAACCGCCGATTGACGCCAGGAAGGTGAACAAGGTCCGCCGGTTCTCCAGCAGGCCGGTACCCGGCGCCTCAATGTTCAACAGCGCCGTATTGGCCCGCAGATCGACCGCCTCCAGGCCGAGCTGGTAGCGGAGACCGGGGAACTCAGGGCGGGCGACCATTTCACCAGCGGCCAGATCGTAACTGGGCCGCAGGATCGTCTCACTGGTCAGGCCGGGTTCGCTCACCTTCACCTCGGCGGTAACCACGTCGCCCTGCCGCTCCAGGGCCAGCAGTTGAATCTTGCGATCCCCCAGCAGCCCGATCATCCCCACCTCGAGAGTAATCCCATCACATTTACTGCCCTGGATGAAGGCGCAGTTGGGGTGCAAGGTGCTATCGGCGATACGGGGGGCCACAAAGACCAGGAACGGCACCGTCACAAAAGCGAAGAGCGAATACACGGCGCTGAGCTGGCGGCGCCGCGCCGGGTCGTCAATCGCCGAGCGCAGGGCAAAGAGGGCGGCGTAGATCAGCAGCAGCACAAAAATCGAAGTCTGCCGCGGGTCCCAGTTCCAGTAGATCCCCCACACCACCTGTGAGAAGATCATGCCCGTGACCGTGGCGAGGGCCGTGAACAGAAAGCCGCTCTCGGCCGCCGCCAGGGCGTAATGGTCGTGCTCGGGACGGCGCTTCCACAGGTACAACCCGCTGAACAGGGCCGATACCGCGAAGGCCAGCACGCTCACCCAGGCCGTGGGCACGTGCATGATCACGATCCGTCCGGCGTTGCCGAGACCCTCGTACTGGGGGATCACCAGGAACATCGCCACGGCGACACCGGCGATCCAGACGCCGATCAGCAGTTTGCCGATCTGGCCCAGCCGCTCTACCACCGCCATCACCTTTCCAGGCCCCCCGTGGGGGCGCGCCGTGATATGCGTATCATACTACAGCATGTGCTTTTAGAGAATGAGAGCATGGTAAGCATCCAGGGCTTGAGCAACGTCTGTCTCCGACGGCGGGGTGTGGGGCGGCTGTGCCGTCCCACAGGTTCGTTATTTTCGTTGGTTTGGGCGGCGTCGCCGCTCAAACCGACGAAACACCTGCGGTTTGGGGCGAGCGCCGAAGACGTTGCAAACCGGGTTCGCATCAGGAGGCCCCGGGGCCATATAATTGCCTGCTCATTGTATCACGAAGTTTTCCGGGCCGATGGGAGATTCCTCACATGCTTCAAGATCGCCCGGCTATTGACGTGACATCGGGAGAGACGGTGGGGGCAAGCTGGAGGGCCGCTCCCACCAACTTCAGGCTTCCCACACAAAGGGGAAAAGCATCAATGATGCCACAAACGTGGCCACGCTGTAGGCCACAAGGAACTGCAAGGCGCCGAGGGCGGGGCCCAGGCCGCCGTTCTCCAGCGTCAGCGCGGTGCCCTGGATGGCGATGACCAGCGGGGCCACCAGCAAGGGGAAGGCCACGACGGCAAAGAGGGCGCTCTTGAAACTCGCCCTGGCAATCATCGCGGCAAGCATGGTGGTCGCGGCCGCCAGGCAGAGGCTGCCCGCCCCGATCAACGCGGCGAAGGCCAGTGGACTGCCCACCTGCACGCGCACCAGCACGATGAACAGCAGGCTGGTAATCGCCCCCAGCACCGCCAGCAGGACCAGGTTGAGCAGAAACTTACCCAGGTAGACGGCCGCGGGCGGGGCGGCCAGGCGCAACGCGGCCATGGTGCGGGCCTCTTCTTCCTGCACAAAGCCGCGCGACAGGCCGGTGATCGCGGCGAAGAGAAAGGCCACCCAGAGCAGCGAGGACTGAATGAGCAAGGCCTCTTCAGTGCGACGCAGCCCGATAAAGGTGGTGCCAACGCTGACCATGACGGCGGTACAGGCAGCGAACAGCACCATCGCGTTGAGCGCGTAGCGGGTGCGTAACTCGATCCGCAGATCCTTGACAAACACCGCCCAGGCTGCGGCAAGCAGCACGGGAACGCCGGTTCGAAACGGCGTCTTCACCGCGGGCGCTTCCTGGCCCGTATCCCTGGCCCTGTCCATGCCTGCTCCCGCACCACACGTTACGCCTGGCGCCTATCTGGATACTTCCTTCGGGAGGGTCCGTGAGGGCAACCCCTTCCCAGGAACGTTCGTTCCTCGCTCGTTTAACGCGGGGCAACCCGGTTTCCCCACACCCCTACGCCTGGTTGGAGGAGGGTGAAGAACCCGGGGTTCCCCCCGCCCCTGCCTGCCGGAAGGTCCGGGCAGGCTCTTAGCCGCCCAGGCGCAGCACCACGTCAGCGTAGCGTAACTCGCGCGGGTCGTTGGTGGCAATCACCACGATCCCCGCGCGGCGCTGAGCGGCGATCAGCGTCTCGACCAGGCTGGCGCCGCGTTCGTCGAGGGTAACCGTCGGCTCGTCGAGCAGCAACACGGGGGGGCGGTGGAGCAGGGCGTAGGCGTAGCGCAGGCGCTGGGCCATACCCGAGGAGTAGGTTGCCAGCCGGTCGTCACCACGTCCGCCAAGCCCGACCTCTTCGAGCAACTGGTCGAGCGCCTGGTCATCCCGAGACAGCCCGCGCACCGCAGCGAAGAAGCGCAGGTTCTCGCGCGCGGTGAGATCGCGGTAGAGCATCAGATCGGGGGCGACCCAGCCGATGAGCGGCGCGGCATCGCGCGGCGCGCAGGCGCCGCCCGCAGCCTCGTAGATGATTGCGCCCGCGTCGGGCCGTTGCAGGCCCGCCAGCAGCCGCAAGAAGGTGCTCTTGCCGCTGCCATTGGGCCCGCTCACCACCAGCGCCTCGCCCGCGCGCACCTCCAGCGAAACGTCGTGAAAGACCAGCCGCGCCCCGTAGCGGGCGGCCACAGCTTCGACTGTCAACCGCAGACTCACGCGGGTATTGTAGCACAGACCGCGCCGGTAGCGGGGAAACGCAGGACTGATGCCAGGGCTCGTGCGAAG
>JAOACN010000394.1 GCA_026417815.1 Chloroflexaceae bacterium
ATGCCGCCGACGCCCTGGCCGTGGCCATCTGCCACGCCTATACCGCTCCGACCCTGCAGCGACTTCAGCAGTAGCTCCGTATGTCAAAACGGCGTCCTGGCGCCCCCGCCGATCTCGAAGAAGTGCGCCCTGATCTCTTCGTGGTACATAACCCCGCCGCCGGGCCAGTGTTGCGCGGCGATGGACTGCGCGAAGGCGACCGGTTCCGCCTGACCACCTGGCGCCGCGAGGGGCTTATCGCGCGCCTGCGTAACCGCGGCTTCGACGTGCTGACCCTGGCCGACCAGATCGCGGCGCTGCCGCCGCTGCCCCTCGTGGCGCCGCCGGGAGAACCTTTCACCTGGCAGTTCGCCCCTGGCGAACGGATCAGCTACTTCGCCGCTGATCCGCCCGGCTGGCACGAGGCCCCCAACCTCGCCCCCGACCGCGTGAGCCTGCGCGAGGGGTGGGTCATCCGCCGTCGCAAGGGTCGCGGCCCCGCCGATTACTACCGCGCTGGCCGGGGCACGCTGACGGTCGTTGATGAGACCACTGCGCTGCACCTGGGGTATGCCCTCATCGCCCAGCAGGGCGGCGCGGCGCTCAGCGCCGACCGCGCCGGGGAGGGATGGCGGCTGCCCGATGTTCCCTTGCCGCCCGAGCACCGGCGCCTGTTCGGGCGCTTTGCCACCCACACCCGCGATGGCTGGCTCATACCTGCCGCGGCCCTGCCCCTGGCCACCGCCCTGCTTGCCCGTCTGGGATTGCACCTGCGCGCCGCGTAGCGCCGACCCGCCGGGCCGGCGCTGCGCCAGCGCCGGGCCTACCGTCCCTGCTTCTGCTTCAACTCTGCAATCAGGGCCTGCACCGCCAGGTACGACGGGCGAGGGCTCCAGTCGGGATTCAGGATCCCGAAGGACGCCTGCTCGTGCATGGTGTCCAGCCCGTTCTCGGCCTTGGTGACCGCGAAGTTCATGTTCCAGAGGAACATGTTGCCGACCCAGGGGTACAACTCGTACGCGCGGCGGATGGCCCCGGTGATGTATTCGGCCTGTTGCTCGAAGCTTACCTGGTTGCCAAACTCGTAACCTGGCGTATTGTTGGCCGTGGCCCAGCCGTACTCGGTGATCCAGATCTCTTTATCGGCCATGCCGTACTCTTCCATCCACCGGCGCACATTCTCGACGTGCCGGAAGTAGAAGGTGGGGTGATCGGTCCACCCCTGAGCGGTGCTCGGATTATCGGGCCACAGCGTATCGGGGGGGTTAGCTGAGCCACCGGGATGCACGGCCTGGATATCGAAGTAGTTGCGCACCTCGCCGCCGTTGTAGGTGTACATGGCCCGGTAGAAGTCTTCATCGGAGAGGGCGATGCTTTCGTTGGTCACTCCCGTGGAAGACGAAGCCGCCGCCAACACCAGGGCCTCGGGGTCAATCGCCTTGATGCGCACATAGGCGCGTTTCAGCATCTCCACGTAGCGCCCGACATCCTCGGGGCGAATGGTGCCGCCGGTCTCGTGGGCCAGGTTCGGCTCGTTCCAGATCTCATAGGCTTGAATGCGGCCCTTGTAACGCTCGGCGAGCACGGCCATGAAGTTGGCAAAGGTCTCAGGATCATCGGGCAGGCCATTGGTGGCGCTATAGAACGTCGGCGAACGCACCACGTTCACCAGCAGCTTGCGGTTGTAGGCATTGGCGGTTGCTACAATCTGGTCAATCTCGTCCCAGGCCCAGATCCCCTTCTGCGGATCTTCGATATCGCGCCAGTAGATCTGCTGGCGCACCCAGTCGAAACCGGCATTCTGCACGAGTTGCATCACTCGCGCCCGATCGGTATAGTACAGATGGGCTACCACCCCGAACTCAAGGTAATCTGGATTGATCGGGGCGACCACGGAGGGCGTGGGTGCCGGAACGGCAGTGGCAGGTGGGGCCTCCGTCGGCTGAACGGCAGAGGTAGGCCCGGGCGCGATAGTTGCGCTGGCTTGCTGGTTGGGGCCCGGTTGGGCCGCGCCACTACACCCAACCAGCGCCAGCGTCAGCAACACGAAGGTCACGGCAAGAAGCCGGAGGTTGCGGATCATCGTTCACTCTCCTGATACGACGCACAAACAGGAGGCGGATTTCCCGCCTCCTATCGCGGCACACTACGAACTGTCCTGTGCCCGACCAGGGGCTACCGTTTCGGGAAGGCCTGAATGGCATTGAAGGCCGGTCGCGGGCTCCAGTCGCTATTCAAGACGCCGAAGGCGGCCTGTTCGTGCAACTCGTTGCCGTAGTAGCGCCAGGGAATAGCGAAATTGAGGTTCCAGATAAACATCGCGCCCACCCACGGCGCCCACTCGTAGCGCCCGATCTCCAGCGCCCGCGTGAGCCAGGCAGCCTGCGTCTCGAAGGAGATGCTGTTGCCGTACTCATAGCCTGGCGTGTTGTTTCGGGTGGCCCAGCCGAACTCAGTGATCCAGATCTGCCGGTCGCCCATGCCGTTGGCTACCAGGATATTGCGCGTGTCTTCGATCCGCCGGAAGTAGAACTCGTTGCTGTTGCGCCAGTTCGGCCCCGGGCCGGGTCGTTCCGGCCAGCGGCTATCGGGCGGATTGTAGTGGCCGCCCGGATGCAGGCCAACCGCATCCACGTTGCTGCGGAACTTGGGATTGGCCGCCATCTGCCGCACATACTCCACGTCGCTGATGGCGATATCCTGCCGGTTCGTATCTGTACTGGTCGGGGCGCCACTCACCACGATCGCGTATGGGTCGGCAGCCTTGATGGCCTGGTAGGCCACCTCCAGCAGATCGACGTAGTAGTTGGCATTGGCCACCCGTCCACCCACCCCGCCATCACGGGCGCAATCGCCGCCATTCTCGCAGGCGCGGTTCTGCTCGTTCCAGATCTGGTAGGCCTGGACGCGACCGCGGTACCGCGCGGCCATCTGGCCCATGAACGAACCGAAATCGCGGAAGTTTTCGCGGCGCGGCATACCTGGCCCACCGGCCCAATCAGGCGCCGAGACTACGCTGATGAGCAAATTGACCCCCTGCCGGCTTGCGTCGTTGACAATATCATCCAGTTCTGCCCAGTAGATCGCCCCCGAAACGTCGTGCAGGTCGCGCCAGCGGATCTGCTGGCGGATCCAGTTCACCCCGGCATTTTTGGAGAGGGTCAGCACCCGGTTGCGGTCCTGCCAGGGCGTGCCCTGGCCATACAGATGGGCGTTGAAGCCGTAGATGAACGGGCGCGGCAATGCCTCGGCAGGGCTGCGCGAACGGAAGGCGGGGTTGTTGCGGTGGAAGCGGTCGCGGTACTCGTTCCCCAGCAGGCCCAGCAGGATGCGGTAGCGCGGATCGGGTTCATTGGGGTGCCATTCCATGCGCTGGCGCTCGAAGTACTGCACCCAGTACACCTGCCCGTCCTGCGAGTTCAACTCCTGGAACTGCTCGCTCAAGGGGTACCCAAAGGTCGCCAATCCCCCGTTGTTCAGCCAGAAATCGCGGAAGGGCGCCGGGCCATTGCGGAGGGTATGCCCGGTCTCGGGGAACCACGTTCCATCGCCGGGGTTGGCGACGGGGCGGAAGGGCTCCTCGTTCTCCCGGCCCTTCGCCAGTTGCGTGCCCATCAGGCGCCCGAGGATGTAGTAGCGGTTGCCCTGCTGGCCAAAGTTTTCTGGATGTTCCTCAAGCACGGCCCGCTCAAAGTACTGCACCCGGTAAAACTGGCCGGGAGTGGTAAAGCTCTCTTCGATAAACGGCTGTGAAATCGGGTACCCCAGAATGAAGAGGCTGTTCGGGGTGTTCTTCCAGGCCTCCAGGAACCAGTTGACGGCGGTCTGCCCGGTCTCGGGGTAGAAGCGCGCCTGGTAAGGAGGAAACGTGTCGGCGACCCGGCTCTGCGCAGCGCCTGGTTTGGGCCAGGCAACCAGGGTGGCCAGGGTTGCGACCAGCACCATGACGACAATAATCCGTCTGGCCATACTCATAGTTCTCCTCGGCTACATGTTGGCGGTCCTGGGAGGGCGCGGCCCTCCTACACCATCCCGTTCGGCGGGCAGGGCCGCAGGGAAACCTGGTTTCTTCTGATCGTTCAGCCCTGGTTTCGCTGCCTGGTTGTTTGTGGCGTCCTTCGGGGGAGCGCGGAGGGCGCAGCCCGCCGCGCTCCATTTGTTCCGCCCTCGGCGGGTGTGCGGCCCGGCGAAACCTGGACGAGACCGCCGCCGCGGGCAGAACGGGGGTTGTAGAGAGGCGACCTCTCCCTGCGCCCTCCCAACGCAGGTGCGAGCCACGGCTCAGGCGCCGGTGCAACGTAATACTCGGATCAACGTTACTTTAGATTGTAGTGGCAGGCGCTGACGTGTTCCTGATACGGTGCTGAACCACCTGTTACCGTTCGATGACGAAACCTCACGGCTCAGTGTGCTCGGCTGCGGGCCGGGCCTTACGCACCGCAGCCGCCAGGCGCAGCGCCTGGTCCACGGCCTCTTCCGGGCTGGTGACCGCGAGCAGATGCGGCGGACCAAGATCCCAGGTCAGCAGGCCCACCACGGGCCGGCCCATTTTGCGCGCCAGGGCAATTTCGCTCAGGGTGCCATATTCGCCGCCGATGGCAATCACGGCATCGGCGCTCTGCACCAGCACCAGATTGCGCGCCTGGCCCATACCGGTGGCGATGGCGAGGGACACATAGGGGTTTGCCGCATCCGGGTCAGCCTGGGGGAGCACACCCACGGTCAGGCCGCCGGCTCGCGCCGCGCCACGGCATGCTGCCGCCATCACCCCCCCGAGGCCACCGCACACCAGGACCGCGCCGCGCCGGGCGATCAACGCGCCGACGTGTTCGGCCAGGGCATTGAGGCGCTCGTTCTCAACACCGCTGCCGCACACGGCGATCACCGGCGCGCGATGCACCCGGGGCGTACCTGGCTCGGAAACGTGTTCGGACATCAGGGGAAAAGGGTGGACAGGCGGCACTGCCTGGGCCAGCCGTTGCTGCGCTTCGGATCAGACAGGCTTGATTATACGGGCGCCTGTAGCGCGCGTCAAATAAGAGGACTTGCCGACTTGCGTAGGTCTTCAGAGCTGGGGTAACCCCGCAGACCTGGGAGCGAGGGCGTCCCGTCCTCGTCAGGATTCGAGGGCAAGATACCCTCGCTCCCAGGAGAAGTGTGAACACGTACGGACTTGCGCGATGGTGGGGGGGCGGGGAGGCGAAGGCTGCGCGCCCCTGTTCCCTGCCTGCGGCGGTGGCGATTGCGGCGTTTTGCCAGGCCTTCTGGCCGTTACGGGCGGGAAACTACCGGTACGTGGAGGTTCGCGGGCCCTCCAGGCCTCCCCGCCGGGAGGCGACCGCACAACTCCTGTTTCCCAGCGGTTTTGCCGGCGCAGCCGCCGGCGCCGCCGGGAAAACGACGTGGGGCGGCGTAGCCACCCCACACCCTACCGCCGGAGGCGGACGTTGCACAAGCCCTACGGTAACACAAAAGGCCGCACAGCGAGAACCTGTGGCTCAGTCGCCGACGGCGCGCATCTTGAGCGGTTGAGCGGCAACGACCGGTTGCGCCGGGGCGATGGCCTGCTCGAGGCAATGATTGGGCACCAGTTCCTGCACCAGGGCCAGCATCGCCGTGCGGTCGCCGCGCAGGGTGGCTCGTTCGAGGGCCTTCACGCGCTCGTCGAGGTTCACCGGCACCAGACTGCTGGCATTGGCGGCAATGAAAATCTTGGCGTGGGAGGTGCGCCGGTAATCTTCACCGGGCACAAATAGTTCTTCGTAGAGCTTCTCACCGGGACGCAGACCCGAGTACACGATCTCGATATCCTCCCCCACCTGAAGACCGGAAAGCTCAATCATGTCGCGGGCCAGGTCGGCAATTTTGATCGGCTCGCCCATATCCAGCGTGAAAACCTCCCCGCCGTGGCCAAGCACGGCAGCCTGAAGCACCAGTTGCACCGCTTCAGGGATGGTCATAAAGAAGCGCCGCATCTCCGGGTGGGTGACGGTAACCGGTCCGCCTGCGGCAATCTGCTTCTTAAACGTGTGCAAGACCGAGCCGCGACTGCCGAGGACATTGCCAAAACGAACCGCCACGTAGGGGCGCCGGCAGCGTTTGGCCGTCTGGTGGACGAGCAGTTCCGCCACCCGCTTGCTGACGCCCATAATGCTGGTAGGGTTGACCGCCTTATCGGTGGAAATCATCACCAGGCGTTCGACCTCGTAGCGTTCGGCTGCGGCCAGGACGTTGCGGGTGCCAAAGACGTTGTTGCTGAACGCCTCGCGGATATTGCACTCCATCAAGGGAACGTGCTTGTGGGCCGCGGCGTGAAAGACGACCTCGGGAAGATGGGTGGCAAAGACCTCATCAAGGCGATCTGGCTCGCGAATGTCGGCAATGATGGGGTGAATGCGCGGTCTGGGGCCATCGCCTGGTAGCATAGCGACCCGGCGCAGCAACTCGTGATAGATCTCAAAGACGCTGTTCTCGCCATGGCCCAGAACTACCAGTTCCGCAGGGTTACAGTCGAGAATCTGGCGGCAGAGTTCGCTGCCGATGGAGCCACCGCCGCCGGTCACCAGAACCCGGCGTCCGTGGAGCAACCGGCGCACGGCCGAGGTATCGGTTTCGATTGGCTCGCGCCGCAGCAGGTCCTCAATCTGCACATCGCGGATCTGGGTGAAGCCAACCCGCGAGCCGAGCAGGTCGTGGAGGCCGGGGATGATCTTGGTTCGCAGGCCGGCGCTCTCGCAGAGGGAGACGATGGCGCGAACCTTGCGCCCGGGGAGGCCGGAGATCGCGATGATCACGACGCTGGCGCACGTCGTTCGGGCAACCTCGGGAATGGCCTGATGCGAGCCGAGCACGGGCACGCCGTGGATGTGCATCCGGTGCTTGAGAGGGTCATCGTCCAGAAACCCGACCACCTGCATCCCGAACTCGGGATGATCGCGCAACTGCCGCGCGAGGTGCGCGCCCGCGCCGCCTGCGCCCATAATCAACACGCGCTGGGTGGTGCGAGGGCCGGAAGCGCGACGGTTCTGGAGATTGTGGAACAGCCCGATCGAGAGACGCGGCAAGGTAACCATGCCGGCAGCAAGCACCACAAACAGGAATGGTATGGAGAAGGGCACCAGCGCAGCCTCGCTCATCGCGCGCTGCATCGAAAGAATTGCCCCGACCAGGAGCGTCGCGATGGCCAGCGCGGTGTAGAGGGTGAGGAACTCTCGAGGCGAGGCGTAGCGCCAATAACGAGCGTAGCTGCCAAAGATCCAGAAGAACAGAACCGTGAGGGGGGCCACCAGGGCGACGAAGAGGAAGAAACCGGGAGCGTACTGGCCAAGATCAGGCTGTTCGAGGCGCAGAACAAAGCTGCAGTATGCAGCAAGGGGCAGCAACAGTAGATCAGCGCCAAGCAGGTACCGGTTTCGGATGGTTGAAAACATAGATAACGACCCCCTATTGACTCGATCGTGTAATCCAGAACGGCGAGAAGACGATCGAACGCACCTGTCAGCGCACCTACGTGGCGAGTCGGCAGACGTAGATCACTCCCGGACGTTCGGTGAGCCATGCGTCTTGTCGGACGAAGGGTCCCTGTTCTGGTGCGTGCTGGTCGCTCTTGTCGTAGAGGGTGGGGATGAGGTATACTGAGTCGACCACAAAGCACCGTTCCTTTGCTGCCCGGCATTGGAATTATCGTGCGGTGGTTACGAGCGGAATGTGCGGCAACACATTCCGCTCAATGCTTTCTTATTGAATGCGCGATGCTGTGCTCCTTAGCGCCTATCCAGATAACCTGGTTATCCGATCCCTTTTCTGGGAGGGCGTAGCCCTCCCAGTCCCTGCCTGAGGGGATGGGTGTGGGGAAACCCGGTTTACCCGCCCTCCTGCAGGAGTTGTTCGGATAGGCTCTTCGTACTACAAAGAGTATCATCTTTGTAGAAAGGGACTCGGAGGGGCGAAATCCCTCTGAAAGCCCCGTTCCGGTGCGAGGCGGTGAAGCCGCGCCGCACCGGAACGGGAGATCCTGCGAGGGGCGCAGGCCACCTCCGTGGAGACGAAGTCTCGTAGTTAGCATTAGGCGGTAAATACGAACTGTACATACGATTTCGATCGGCAGGGGTATTGCTACCTGATTAGTTATCGGCACATCCGGCCACGTCGCTGAAATACTTGAACCGGGAGAGATTTACCAGGCAAGTAAATCATTCCAACCTTCCCGTTCAGCGTTATGCGTCAAAATTACGAGGTGAGAATGGCATTTAAGCAACACATGCGGCGGCTAACACGCGGAAAATCAAGACGTTCCAGGTTTTGAAGGGTGATATTTGCGAATGATGGCACATCCAACGTGTGCGGAGCAAGCTCAGTATAGCAGTTGTCTACGACAGTTGCAAGCAAAAAAGTGTAAGCTGAAGAGGTAAAATAAAGTTAAGTGACCACATCAGTCATCGTGCAAAAAACGCAAAAAGCGCATTCCAGCGCCCTGGAATGCGCTTTCGTCCATGGCGTCCGGTTGTTAACGAATGAATAAATTGTAAGCCGTGTGTAGGGCAGCGACTTCAGGCCGAGAAACCGCGTGAACGAGGAGGCGCCAGAACCAGCCGCTATACCGACGAGACAATGCTGGCCGGCTCGTAGCTGCAGACGATCAACTCGGCAACCGTGCCGCGTTTGCGCCCATCGCAGTTAATCTTGCGGCTGGCGTAAAGCGTTTCGTGCACCGGCTGCCCGGCATAAAGGGAACAGGCAAGCTCGGTATAGGAATTGCTGAGCATCACGAAACAGCCCTGTGCGGCCAGGGTGAGAAACACGTCGGCCAGCCGGCGCTGCTCGGCTTCAGAAAAGCCCTGGTGGGTGTAAGCGGTGAATGAGGCGGTTGTGCTGAGCGGAACGTAGGGCGGGTCGAAGTAAACGAAGTCGCCTGGCAGGGCCCGCTGCAGCACCGCGCTGAAGTCGCTGACGAAGAGGTCTACGTGTTGCAGGGCGCGACTGACCTCGCGCATGTTCTCGGGATCGACGATCAGCGGGTTGCGGTAATTGCCGAAGGGGGCATTGAACTGGCCGCGGTTGTTGAGACGGTACAGCCCGTTGTAACAGGTGCGGTTGAGAAAGATCGTGCGCGCTGCCCGCTCGACCCGGGGCCGCTGCTGGAAGTCGGGGCGCCGGTCCCATCCGCGGATCTCGTAGAAGAACTCCCGATCACCAAACCGTGGGCGCAGCTCCAGCAACAGATCGATCAGGTCCTCGACCTCGTCGCGCACGGCCTCGTAGCAGGCGATCAACTCGGGGTTCGAGTCACTCAACACTGCGGAATGGCGCAGCCTGCCGC
>JAOACN010000633.1 GCA_026417815.1 Chloroflexaceae bacterium
CAACTGCACCGCCACTGCCGTGGGCAACAGCACCCCCGAGGCCAGCAGGGTTGCCGCGCGCACGCTGCCGGTGTGGGTCGAGATCACCACCGCGCCGGCGACCATCAATACGCAGATCGCCACCAGCATCAGGGTGATCTGCGCGAGAACCTCGGGCGTCATTCCCGCCGCGTACAACGCCGGATGCGCCAGGCGTACCAGCGCCAGGAACACAACCATGGCCGCCAGACTGCCCGCCAGCGGCGCCAGCAGCGCGGCCAGGAGCTTGCCCGTGTACAACTGCCGGTCGTTGAGGGGCATGGCCAGCAGGGCTTCCAGGCTGTTGCGCTCGCGCTCGCCCACGAACGACTCGATCGCCGTAATCAAGGCGAAACTGGCCGGCACAAAGCCAACCAGCAGGCCCACAAACGGCACGAGCCGCCCCAGCACCTCGGCGCTGGCCACAAACCTGAGCGCCCAGCCCGTCGCGGCCACCAGTGCCGCTGGCAGACCCAGGGTGAGGAGGCCCAGTGGCAGCAGCACCCGCCAGTCGCTCAGGGTCTCGGCCAGTTCGCGCCGGGCGATCACCAGCGCCGGGGGCGCCACCGGCGCGCGCCGCGCCGCCGATCGCTGGCGCATCGGTCGCCACTGCCCCTGACGGTGCTCGCGGGAGAGCAGTTCCTCACGGCTGAAGGTGCGCATCCCGGCGCGGACCAGGACCACGGCGAGCACGCCCAGGGCCGCCGCGATCAGCCAGAGCTGCGACCAGCGCTCATTGATGATCCAGAACGCTGCCAGTTGCATCACCCCGGCCATCGGCACCAGAATAAAGCTCGACATAAGATTGGCCGCGCGCACGGTCGAGATGTGCGCCGAGATCACCACCGCGCCGCTGACCATGACCAGGGCCATGCAGCAGACCAGCAGAATGAGCAGCAGCAGGCGCGGCAGGGTCATCATCCCGAAGTACAGCTCCGGCATGAACCCCAGCAACAACGCCACGTAGATCTGCATCGCCGCCAGACTGGCGACCAGCGGTGTCAGCAGGGCGGCGAGAAACTTGCCCAGGTACAGCTCGGCATCCGACAGCGGCATTGCCAGCAAGGTTTCGAGACTGTTCCGCTCCCGTTCGCCCACGAACGACTCCAGCGCGGCGATGAGCGAAAAACTCGCCGGCAGGAAGCCCACCAGCAGCGCGCCAAAGGGGATCAGGCGCGCAGCAAAACCGGCATCCTCCAGAAAGCCGACGATCCGCCCCGCAGCGGCGACCAGCAACAGCGGCAGCACCAGCGCCAGAAGCAGGATCGGCGTCACAATGCGCCAATCGCCCAGCAATTCGCGCGCCTCGCGCCGGACGATGATCATGATCGTGTCAAGACGGGTGGCTGAAATGTCAGGAGCGGACATCGTTCCCCTTGTTCCTACTACAACGAGACCTCCCCTTAACTCTACTTTATCACTTTGTCGCCAGCGGGGGGGGTGCGGGGGCCGCAGGCCCCTGAAGATCTTCCCTTCCAGGTGCAGCGCGGCGAAGTGGCGCCGCACCTGGAAGGGGAAAGTTCGGAGGGGTGCAACCCCTCCGAACCTCCACGCAGCGGAAGCCGCAGCAAGTGACAAAATAGAACTGGTCTGGCGTTACGCCCCGACCGGCAGGCTGAAGGTGAACGTGGTCCCCTGCCCCGGGGCGCTGGCCACTTCGTTCGATCGTGCCGCCGTGGGCCTCGACGGCCAGCCGGCAGAAGGCCAACCCCAACCCACTGCCGCTTTCGAGATGGTCGCCCCTGGCGAACTTTTCAAACAGGCGCTCGCGCAGCGACTCGGGAATGCCCGGACCCGTGTCGCGGATAGCGACCAGCAGGTGGTTGGGTTGATCATCGCGCCGAAAGATCTTTATCGATACATGACCTTTCTCTGGTGTGAACTTAATAGCGTTGCCAATAATATTCTGCAGTATTCTTTGGACAATCTCTGTATCCACATAAACATCCGGCCAATCTCCGGAGCCCTCAAACGATACCTGTTGCTGCTTGGCCCTGGCCATCGGCGCGAGTTGCGCCACGGTGTCGGCAATCAGGGTGGTCAGCGCCACGGCTCTGCGCTGCAGCGGGAGCTTGCGGCTTTCTAACCGGTTCACATCAAGAATGGAATTCACCATTTTTAACAATTTTAGGGAGCCATACATAGCAATCTGGGTCGTTTCCTTGACCTCATTGCTGGTATCGGGAAAGAGTTGGAGCAGGCTCAGCGCGGCGTGGATGGCGGTGAGAGGATTACGCAGGTCGTGAACCATGGTATGGATCAGATCGTTGCGCGTGCGTTCGAGGGCCCGCTCCTCGGTGACATCGCGCAGAACAACCAGCCGCCCCGAGGCCGGTGCGCCAGCTCGCACCGGCAGGGTCTGCCAGAGCACCACGTGCGGACCGCGGATGAATTCGCCCGTGCCAGGCGACCGGTCGCCACTGAGCACTCGCCGGAGCTCGCTTTCGATAATCAGCGCCACTTCCGGGCTGATCCGGGCAACGTGTTCGATGACCTCGTTCAACGGACGACCAATCCAGTCGCCGGGCGTTCCGGTCAACCCCAGCAAGCGCAGCGTAGCCTGGTTCACCACCAGGATTTGCAGATTAACCCCGATTAACGCCACACCGTCGCGGCTCGCACCGATCATGGCTTCCAGCCGGCGGTTCTGGCTGGCCACTTCCTCGTACAATCCGGCTCGAGACAGGGCCAGCGCGATCTGGCGTCCGGCCTGTTCGCCCAGGGAAATCTCTTCCGGGGTGAAGCGATGCGGCTGACAGAAGGCAACGACCGCCCGGCCAATTCGCTCGGCGCCATTGAGCAGAGGAACCATCATGACAGATTGGTAATCAAATCTGATCTCGGGCGTGTCCGCGCAGCGGTTCTGCAGGTCCTCGACAATCACCACGTCTTCCGGCCTGGACGGCGTCTGGGTAGTCAGACCATCCAGGGGCATAGGAATGACCGGCAGGTGGCCGCCGCGACGCCCCTGTCTTGACATTACGGGAACAACCGGCGAGGGTGTGGGG
>JAOACN010000499.1 GCA_026417815.1 Chloroflexaceae bacterium
CGTGGGCTCGGAGATGTGTATAAGAGACAGGTATAACTCTCCTTTGTCACTTTGCCGCTGGCGGGGGGTGCGGGGGCCTGCGGCCCCCGAAGATCTTTCCTTCCTGGCGCGGCGAAGCCGCGCCGCACCAGGGAGAGGAAAACGTGGAGGAGTGTAACCCTTCCGAACCTCCTCGCAGCGGAAGCCGCGGCACGTGACAGAGATAACCCATGTGAAAACGCAGGGCTGATGTATGGTCCGCCTCCAGCGCGAGTAGGGGCCGCTACACTGGGAGTTGCGGTGTCGCCGCAGGACTCCGGGTTTGACGAGCAGCGTCCGGGGGCGTACAATTGGCGAACGCGGCGGTTCAGCAGCAATGGTCCGCTCTCCCCGGTTCACTTTACCACGCCCATGCCCCGTAAGGCTTCCCACAACCAGCCTGAGAGTTCGCATCTCCCTCTCAATACGATCATTCAGGGCGACTGCGTCGAGGTGTTGAAGACCTTTCCCGACCGGTCGGTTGATCTGATCTTCGCCGATCCACCCTACAACTTGCAGCTTCGGCAGGAACTGCTGCGCCCGAACCAGACGGTGGTTGACGGGGTTGATGACGAGTGGGACCAGTTTGCCGACTTCGCCGAATACGACGCCTTTACGCGCGCCTGGCTCGGCGAATGCCGCCGCGTGCTGAAGGACGACGGGACGATCTGGGTGATCGGTTCGTACCACAATATCTTCCGCGTCGGGGCCATTCTGATGGATCTGGGGTACTGGATTCTCAACGATGTCATCTGGCACAAAACCAACCCCATGCCCAATTTTCGCGGCACGCGCTTCCAGAATGCCACTGAGACCCTCATCTGGGCCAAAAAATCGGCCGAGCAGAAGAAGTATACCTTCAATTACCACGCCATGAAGCATCTGAATGATGAAAAACAGATGCAGAACGTCTGGCGCATTCCCCTGTGCACCGGCCCGGAGCGGGTGAAGCTCAACGGCAAAAAGGCCCATTCCACTCAGAAACCCGAAGCGTTGCTGTACCGGGTGATCCTGGCCTCCAGCAATCCCGGCGATGTGGTGCTGGACCCGTTCTTTGGCACCGGCACCACTGGCGCGGTGGCCCGCAAACTCGGTCGCAACTTCATCGGCATTGAACTCGAACCGGCCTACGTTGAGATTGCCCGGCGCAGGCTGGCGAGTCTGGCAATGCCCCTCTTCGGCGAGGCCGAACTGATCACCCGGTCCAGGCGCACCGCGCCGCGCGTCAGTTTCGGACAACTGGTTGAGGCGCAGTACCTCACGGTGGGCCAGCCGGTCTTCTCCAGGGACCGCCGGGTGGCGGCGACAGTCAAGGCCGACGGGCATCTGTTGTGGGGCGACACCTCTGGCTCGATCCACCAGATCGCCGCCCTGGCGCAGCATAAGCCGGCCTTCAACGGCTGGGAGTTCTGGTACTGCGAGGATGAGTCAGGCAGCCTGGTGAGCATTGATGCGCTGCGCGAGCGGTACCGGATGGAGCATGACCCGGAACAGGTCGAACAACCGAACACGGTGAATGCCTGATGCTCCTTCATGGCGAGGAAAGAGGGTGTGGGAGGGCACAGCCCTCTCAGACCTTCCTTTCCGGCAGGGGCGTGGGGAAACCCGGTTTCCCCATTTTCACATCAGGATAAACCAATGAACAACCCCCGTCTCTGGCCCTGGTTGATCGGCGCAGCGACGCTGGCGGCGCTGCTGGGCGCGGCGGGCCTGAGCGTCGTGCTGGCGTGGGAGTTGCGCGCCGGGCTGGAGCAGGAGGCCCCCTTTCGCGCGGCGCTGTGCATGGGTTGCACCATGGTCGGGGCCCTGGGCGGCGCGGTCGGGCTGCTGGTGGTGATTACGCGCCGCTTTATTGACGGGCGCGGGCCGCAGCGGGTGGTCCTGGTCAGCGGCCTGGCCCTGTTGATGGGCCTGGCGCCCCTGGTGATGATTATGGTGGTCTATTTGCTGGTCAGCGGGCGCGGGCCATAGAAGATATGGGGAAACCCGCTTTCCCCACACCCCTGCGGGAGATAGGGTTTTCCTGGGAGGGCGTTGCCCTCCCCGACCCTCCCCGGCGGCAATAGGGAAACCCGGTCCCCCCCCGCGGGCAGGAGCATGGGGAAACCGGGTTTCCCCATACTCACACCAGTTCCTCCGCCACATCAATGGCCCGCAGGAGCGCGGCGGCCTTGTTGCAAATCTCCTGGTACTCGGCCTCGGGGTCGCTGTCGGCCACGACGCCGCCGCCGGCCTGCATGTAGGCCACGCCGTTCTGGATGACCAGGGTGCGCAGGGCGATGCAGGTGTCGAGGTCGCCGTTGAAGCCGACGTGGCCCACGCAGCCGGCGTAGACGCCGCGGCGCGCGCCTTCGAGTTCGGCGATGATCTCCATGGCGCGGATCTTGGGCGCGCCGCTCACCGTGCCCGCGGGGAAGCAGGCCCGCAGCGCGTCGAGGGCGGTCATGTCGCTCCGCAGGCGCCCGGTGACGTGGCTCACCAGGTGCATCACGTGGCTGTACTTCTCGACGATCATGAAGGTGGGTACGCGCACCGTGCCCGGCTCGCTCACCCGCCCGAGGTCGTTGCGCCCCAGGTCCACCAGCATCAGATGCTCGGCGCGCTCCTTCTCGTCGTTCAGCAACTCCTCGGCCAGGGCGGCGTCTTCGGCCATGTCGCGCCCGCGGCGGCGCGTGCCGGCGATGGGGTGGGTCTGCACCTCGCCCTCCTGCACGCGCACCAGCAGTTCAGGCGAGGCGCCCACCAGGTCGCCCTCGCCGGTGCGCAGCAGGAACATGTACGGCGAGGGGTTGATCGTGCGCAGGGCGCGGTAGATGGTCACCGGGTCGGCACTGGTGGGGCGGATGAAGCGTTGCGAGGGCACCACCTGGAAGATGTCGCCGGCGAGGATGTACTCCTTGGCCCGCAGCACATTGGCGTGGTACTGCTCGCGGGTCAGGTTGGAGACGGGCGCGGGCCGCGGGCGGGGCGGCTCCAGCGGCGAATGCGGCTCGTAGTTGCGCGGCTCCAGTTCGCGGGCCCCCAGGCGCGCGGCGGGCGGCACGGGTTGCCGCAGGCGGGCCACCAGGGCCTCGATCCGCGCCGTGGCGCGGCGGTACTCCGCCTCCAGGTCCTCCGCGTCCAGATGCACGTGCGAGAGCACCTTGAGCTTGTGGCGCAGGTGGTCGAAAATCAGCAGGGTGTCCACGAACATCCAGAAGCCCTCGGGCATCTGGTAATCGCAGGGCTCGGGCACGGGCAGCCGCTCGAAGTAGCTCACCGTCTCGTAGCGCAGGTAGCCCACCGCCCCGCCGACGAAGCGCGGCAGGTCGGGCAGGCGCACGGGCCGGTAGGCGCTGAGGTAACTGCCCAGCACCACCAGGGGGTCGCTGAAGTTGAGCGTCTGCTTGTAGCCGCCCTGGACGGCCTGGGCCACGCCCCGGTCGAGGCGCAGGGTCAGATAGGGATCGCTGCCGATGAAGGAGTAGCGGGCGATGTGCTGCCCGCCCTCCACGCTCTCCAGCAGGAAGCTATGGGCGCCCTGGGCCACCTTGAGGTAGGCCGAGACGGGCGTCTCCAGGTCGGCCAGGATTTCGCGGTAGATCGGGCAGAGGTTGCCCTGACCGCGCAGGGCGCGCACCTCTTCGAGTGTCGGGGTGTACATAGGTGTTGCTTTCCAGCCTCACGCGCCATCAACGGAAGTACGTCAGCCCCATGGCCGCCTCGACCAACTGGATGGTCTCGCGGGCCACGGCGCGGGTTCGCTCGTTGCCGGCGGCGATGATCTCGTCCACGAGGCGCGGATTGGCCTCGTAGTGGGCGCGGCGCTCGCGGATGGGCGCCAGGAAGTTCTCCAGGGCCGTAAAGAGCTTGCGTTTCACCTCCACGTCGCCCACGCGGCCCTGGCGGTACCGCTCCTTCAGGTCATTGACCTCCTCGACATTGGGGTTGAAGGCGTCGTGGTAGGCGAACACCGGATTGCCTTCCACTCGCCCGGGGATGTCGGCGCGGATGCGGTTGGGGTCGGTGTACATCCCGCGCACCTTCTGCTCCACGGTCTTCGTGTCGTCGGAGAGGAAGATCGCGTTGCCGGCGCTTTTGCTCATCTTGCCCTGGCCATCGGTGCCGGGGAGGGTGCCGACCTCGGGCACCAGGGCCTCCGGCTCGGGAAAGACCTCGCCGTAGAGGTAGTTGAAGCGGCGGGCGATCTCGCGGGTGATCTCGACGTGGGCCTCATTATCTTTGCCCACCGGCACCAGGTGCGCCCGCGGCATCAGGATGTCGCCGGCCTGCAACACCGGGTAGCCCAGCAGGCCAAAGGGCAGTTGTTCCTCGTCAATGTTGGCGTTGCGAGCCATGTCCTTGATGCTCGGCAGGCGCGTCAGGCGCGGCACCGTCACCAGCATCTCGAAGATCAGGTTGAGCTGGTAGATCTCCTTCACTGCCGATTGCACGTAAAAGGTAACTTTTTCTGGATCTATTCCCACTGCAAGATGATCCAGCACCAGATCGCGGATATTCTGGGGGATCTCGGCAATGTCCGCGCGGGTGGGTTTGGTAGTCAGAACGTGCAGATCGGCGATGATAAAGAAACACTCGTAGGTATCCTGTAAGGCCACCCGGTTCTGCAACGAGCCAACGTAGTGGCCCAGGTGCAGCTTGCCGGTAGGCCGATCTCCGGTCAGAATGCGTTTTTTCGTGGTCATCGAGCGTTTGTTCCTCCGTGTTACGGTTTCAGTCGCAGGGCGAGGGCGATGCCGTCCTGCAAGGTTGCCCGGGTTTCAATTGAACCCAGATCGGCGCCCAGCCCCACCAGGGTCTGCGCGATCTCCGCGCTGATGCCGGTCAGGATGACGCGCGCGCCGAGCAGGCGCACGGCGCGGGCGGCCTGGATCAGCATATTGGCCACCATGGCGTCAACGGTCGTGACGCCGGTAATGTCCATAATGACAATGCGGGCATTACGCGCGGCGACGCCTTCGAGCAGCGTCTCGATAATCTGTCCGGCCCGGCGGGCATCAATCGCGCCGATCAGCGGCAGCGCCACGGCTTCATCGCTGATGGGCACGAGCGGTGTGCTCAGCTCGCGCAGCGCCCGCTCCTGGGCCGCAATCACATCGGCCTGCATCTGGAGTCGCTCGGCTTCAAGTTGTTTGATGGCGCTGATATTTTGCATCATGCCGATCATCTGCGCGGCCTTGCCGTCGGGACCAGGCAGGAAGGCGCCACGGTCAAGGATCCAGACGTATGTTCCGTCTTTGTGCCGGAAGCGGTATTCAACATCGTACTGGCCCACCCGCGCTTCCGCCTCGCCCAGCAACTCCATGGCCCTGGCGCGATCGTCGGGGTGGATGGCTTCTTCCCACTGGGCGATCCCGCCGTTCAATTCGGCCACGCTCATCCCGCAGACCTGTTCGGTCTCGCCGCTCCAGACAATTCCGCCGGTCGCCACGTCGTAGTCATAAATCATCAGCCTGAGCGCCCGCACCAACAAGTCGTAGCGCTGGCGCAGCCGGGTCAGTTCATCCGGCGCATCCCAGGAACCATTGCCGCTCGGTGGCATAGTCTCTCCTCTCTAATGCACCGAAAGCTAATGGGTGGGTTTGACGAAAGAGTGATACCTCTCCTCTATGGTGGGACGACTAAAGTTGTCATTACCTGGCGTTTCCTTGAGTCGTTGTAACGACTTTAGTCGTTGCCTTATACAGTCCCTGTCCGGTGCGGTGCGGCGCGGCTAAGCCGCACCGGACAGAGGCTATCGGAGGGGCGAAGGTCCTCCGGACCTCCCCTTTGATAGGGTCATCCTTCCAGGACGTTCCGCAACCACTCGCGTCCCTCTAACCGCACCTATGGTATACTGCGCCCGCATCACGCATCAATGCTCTTGCCCGTGTCAAGAAAGGATGTGCTGTGCCGCGCCCGCGCCGTACCCTGCTGCCAGTCCTGCTGGTGGTGTTGCTGACCCTGGGATTCCCTCTTGTCCCCGTCCGCGCCCAGCGTGGCGCCTCGTTCGCCAGTACCCGGCCCGTGGTTGAGCCGCTCACGCCGGTGGTGGTCAATGTGAACATTCAGGACTACAGCGGCCCCGCAACGCTCCTGGTCTTCGACGCCCGCGGCCGCTTCGCCGGCAGCTTCGCCGTCACGCTGGCCGGCGGCTTCGGGGCGGTCGAGGTAACCCCGCGCGGCGCCCTCGGCGTCCACTGGGGGGCGCTGTTCCTGCCCTCCGGCGCGCAGGTAGCCGCAGGTCCGCTCTACCGCCTCGACGCGACCACGACCGTGCGCACCGGGGTAGCCGCCTTTGATGGTCTCTACGATCGCGTGCGCGGCTTCATGGCCGCCAAGCGACTGAGCTACCAGCTCGATGGTCGGATGGTCACCGGTTACCGCTCGCCGGACAGCCCGCTGCTCTGGTTGCGCGACCACTACTATCAAAACCGCGCCTTCCGCTATTTTGAAACGGAGCTGACCAGCCTGATCGACGCCAATGCCCGCGCCCAGGCCCCCGACGGCAGCCTGCCGGATTTTGTCGCCCGCCCGGAGTGGAACATCCCCGCCCTGCGCACGCCGGTCGAAGCCGACGTGGAGTACCTCTACGTCCAGTTGATCTACGAAACCTGGAAGACGACCGGTGACACCGCCTGGATGCTGCGCATGCTGCCCTCGGCGCAGAGGGCCATCCACTACACGCTGACCTCGCCCCTGCGCTGGGAGCCAACCCTGGGACTGGTCAAGCGCTGTCTCTTATACAC
>JAOACN010000500.1 GCA_026417815.1 Chloroflexaceae bacterium
TCGGCAGCGTCAGATGTGTATAAGAGACAGTTGATGCCCACCGTGTCGGCGGCCCGGGGGTTCTCGCCTACCGCGCGCGTGCGCAGGCCCCAGCGAGTGAAAAAGAGGACCAGGTGGGTCAACACCACCAGTACGACCATGGCGTAGAAGATCGGCTTGCCGTTGAACAGGGCGGGACCGAGGATCGGAACATCGCTCAGCAGCGGAAGGGGGACCTGCGGAAGCGTCACGCGCCCGCCGCCGGACTCAACGATGAACTGCCGTCGCAGGTAGCCGGTGACGCCGATCGCCTGAATGTTGATCACCGTGCCGGTGATGATCTGGTCGGTTTTGAACTGAATGGCGAGCGTGGCGTGAATGAGCGCCATGAACCCGCCGATGAGCACCGCCGTCAGCACGCCGACCCAGATGTTGCCGGTGAACGCAAACGCGGCGAACCCGAACGCGGCGCCGCTGAGCATCATCCCCTCGATGGCGATGTTGATGACCCCGCTGCGTTCGGCCCAGATGCCGGCCATGGCCCCCAGGGCGATCGGCGTGCCCAGCCGCAGCGTCTCGCTGATCATGGTCATCACGTTCGTCTGTTTACCGGCGGCGGCCCAGATCAGAACAGCCGGAAAGATCAGCACGGCCGAGGCCCACAGCAGCCAGGTGGCGAGACGGGATGCCGCGGGGACGAGCGCGAGCGCGCCACTGGCGAGGAAGATGCCACCGATGAGCGTCAAGGAGAGGGCGGTTGGCGCCGCCACCACCGGGCCGGGCACCCCGAAGGCCAGTTTCGAGATAGTTGGGTCCGCCTCGCCGAGGCCGGAGATGTTGGTGAGGACCAGGAGCAAGCCCGAGGCGACGAAAAAGCCGGCGATTACCTGGCGTCGGGTAGGCCCGCGGCGACGCGCTGCCATAGGCTGCGTTCCTTTCCTTCGATAGCGGCTGCTGTATGATACCATACCCTTCTGGTATACTGACGCGCCGGGGCGCCCGCGGTTGTGACGCCGCCCCGTCCAGACACACCCTTGCGGACGAAGCGAGCTATGAGCGATTCCGAACACGAAGCCCGGCCGTCCCTGCCCCACCTGCCACCGCCCGCGAGCACCCTGACCCTGGTGCAACTGGTGGAGAGTCTGCTCTTCATAGCCGGCGAACCGCTTACGGTGGCGCAACTGGCGCGTACCCTCGAAGCGCCCGCTGACGCGGTGGAAGCGGCCCTGGAGCAACTGGCCCTCCAGTGCCGCGAGCGGGGGGTGCGGGTGCAGCGGCATGGCGAGCTGGCCCAACTGGTGAGCGCCCCGGAAGCGGCGCGGGTCGTCGGACGGTTTCTGGGCGTCCAGGCCAGTGGGCGTCTCTCCAGCGCCGCCCTGGAGGTGCTGGCCATCATCGCCTACCGCCAGCCGGTAACGCGGGCCCAGATCGAGGCCATCCGCGGGGTGGACAGTAGCGGCGCGCTGCGCGCCCTGCTGGCCCGCGACCTGATCTGCGAAGCCGGTCGCCTCGAGAGCGTGGGGCGGCCCATCCTCTATGCCACGACCCCGGCCTTCCTGCAGCAATTTGGCCTGACCAGCCTGGCCGACCTGCCGCCGATCGAACTGCCAGCAACTCCAGACGGCGCCGCCGATCCGGGCGCTTCCGTTGAGGCGTAGCGGAGTGGGACGCGCCCCGTTGCAGGACCAGGAGGGGCCGGGAGGGCCACCCCTTCCGCGAACCTGCTTTCCCAACCATAGGGGTAACACGGAACCTGCCGGAGGCGCCGCTGAGGAGCAAGGCAGACACTCCGATACACACAACAGGAAATGGCAAGCAAACTACCCACATCCACCCACACCTTCTCCACAGCCAGCGCCAGGTTATCCACAATATCAGTGAAGCCGCCGGCCTTGCGCCCTGCACGGCTCCAGCCGACCCGGACGCGGCGCGGGTCCCTGAAAACGAATGACACCTGGCCAGGTTATCCACATGGTTAGCAAAAGGTTGTCTACATAAAGCGCCGAATAGCGCGCCAGAATAGAAAGAAACGCTGCTATACCAACGTTCGTAACTATAAGTAGGAATTATAGAATTGCACGTTATGTTGCTTGAAAAATTGGAGGGTTTGGAGTATGATCTCGTCCACATCCAACACGTACCACCAGCGGTCCCCACAGTCCGTCCGCTGAAGGGTTTGGCCCGTATCTCGGAATTACCTTGGAACGGCGCGCGGTTTACCGCGTGTCGCGGGTTCCTGTGGCCAGTGCCAGGGAGGCGCATGTGAACTTAAACCAGATCTGGCAGGCAGCACTGGGCACGATACAATTGCAAACCTCGCGTCAGGAGTTCGACACCTGGCTGCGCGGGACAAGCCTGCTCGCCCTTGATGGCGGGTTAGCCACGGTCGGCGCTATGTCGCCCTTCCACAAGGAGGGACTGGAGTCGCGTTTTCTCATACCGGTGCGACGCTCCCTCGGCGATGTGGTCGGCTATCCGGTGCAGGTGCGGGTGGTGATTGCCAGCGGTGGAAACCAGGCTGCCCGGAGTGAAGGCGCTGCCGCAGCCGCTCCCGCCACAACCGATGACGACGCTTACGCCGGTGGCGAGCGGGCCGTGCAGCTCGAACTCTCCAGTGCCATGCGTTCGGGGATGCTTAACCCGAAGTACACCTTCTCCCGCTTTATCGTCGGATCCAGCAACCGGCTGGCTCACGCCGCGTGTTTGTCCGTCGCCGATAAGCCGGGCCAGGCCTACAATCCCCTCTTCCTCTACGGCGGCGTTGGCCTCGGCAAGACGCACCTGCTCCACGCAATCGGCAATTATGTGCTCGACCGCGACCCCGAGATTAATGTGCTCTATGTTTCGTCGGAGAAGTTTACCAATGATTTGATTAATGCCATCCGCCGCCAACAGACCGACGAGTTCCGGATGCGCTATCGGAACATTGATGTGTTGCTGATTGATGATATTCAGTTTATCGCTGGCAAGGAGTCCACCCAGGAAGAGTTCTTCCACACCTTCAACGCGCTCCACTCCGCCGCCAAGCATATCGTGATTAGCTCCGATAAGCCGCCCAAGGCCATCCTGACCCTTGAAGAACGCCTGCGCTCCCGCTTCGAGTGGGGTCTGATCGCCGATATTCAGCCGCCGGACCTGGAGACGCGCACGGCCATCCTCCGGGCAAAGGGCGATCAGATGAATGTCTTTGTGCCCGATGAGGTGATCGATTTCCTGGCCCATAAGGTGCAGAGCAATATCCGTGAGCTTGAGGGCAGCCTGAACCGGGTGGCGGCCTACGCTGACATGCACGGCCTGCCGATCAGCGTCGAGGTTGCGACCCAGGCCCTTGCCGATCTGCTCGGCAATACCCGCCGTCGCCGCATTACCCCCGATACGATTATTCAGGCCGTGAGTGAACACTACGGCATTGATGTGCGCGCGCTGACCGGTCGTGGCCGCTCGCGGAACGTTGTGGTGCCGCGCCATGTGGCCATGTACCTGCTCCGCGAAGAGACAGAGGCGAGCCTGGTGGATATTGGCAACATGCTCGGCGGCCGCGACCATACCACCGTGATGTATGGCTGCGAAAAGGTTGCCGAGGAGATGACCACGGACAACCGCCTCCGCAGCGAGGTGCTGAGCATCCGCGAGAAATTGCACGCCCAGGCGGGTTGAGCCGGACCGCGCCCGGTCGTCGCGCCGGGTCAGGTTGCCCTTCCCCGCCATTTCCGCCGCGTAAGGCGCATTCGCCGCGTGACGCCCTTGTGACGGCTGGCCGCGCCCGCCCCCGTCAGCGCCTTCCTCCACGCGCGTCGCTTTACGACCACTGGCCCCGCCTGCGGCCCCCTCTGGCTCGCGGCGGGGCCAGTGGTGTTTCCCGGGGCTGCCGCATTGTCGGGGGGGCAGATCCGAGACCCCGGTTGTTTCGCTGGTTTGTGGCATCTGCGTCGCCAGAACCAGCGAAACGTGATCCGTGGGAGACGGACGTTGCGGCAGTCCTGAGTGCTGACGTATGTCCCTTTGCTCAACACCAGAATGGTGGTATCCTGAAGTGAAAACAGGAAAACTGGTACGTGTTCAGTGTTGGGGTAACCCCGCAGACCTG
>JAOACN010000508.1 GCA_026417815.1 Chloroflexaceae bacterium
CCCGCCGGTGACATCCACGCCGTGGGAGCCTCCGGCGCCGTGCAGCACCGCGTCGAGATTGGCGGCGGTAATCAGCGGCACCCGTTCAGCGGCGGGGTTGGCGCGGGGATCGGCGGTGTAGACTGCGGCCTCGCCAACGAGCACGATGCGCGCCGGGCGCAGCGGGGTCGCCAGGGCCAGGTGGGCCAGCAGGGCTTCGGTGGAAATAATCGCGCTGCCCTGCAGGCGATCGAAGGCCACATCACCATGCACCACGGGGACCAGACCGCGGTCGAGGGCCTCGGCGATGGGGCCAATCTCCCAGGCGGCGATGCGCCCGCCGGCGGCCTGCAGCGCGGCGGAGGGTTGCAGGGAGAGGGCCGGCACACCCGCCTCGAGCAGCGCGTCAACCACGATGCGATTGAGCCGCAGCGCGGCGGCGGCGGTCAGGGCAAAGCCGGTGTAATCGCTGCCGGGGGCCAGGCCGCGATGGATGCCGTAGCGCGCGGCGTAGTGGTGGCCGAACGAGCCACTCCCGTGACCGAGGATCAGGCGTAGCCCGGGTCGGGCGCCGAGGGCCGCAGCCAGTTCGGCGGCCAGCCGGCTGATCACGGGACGGTCGGCGGCCTCGCGCCCGGTCTTATCGGTGATTACCGAGCCGCCCAGTTTGACAAAGGTGTACATGCTTCTCTACCTGGAAGGGCTGCGCTCTCCCGGACCCTTCCTGTCGGGAGGGCGCGGGAAGCCCAATTTCCCCGACGTTTGCGTTAAGCATTGCTGGGAGGGCGCAGCCCTCCCAGACCTTCCCACGTTCACATCACGTCGGAAAGAGCAGCAACACCCCCAGCACGGTCAACCCCCAGAGCACCACGCTGCCGGCCAGCGGCGGATCCTTGAGGATCAGCTCGTCGGGCGCGCCACCCTCCCCGCGGATGTAGATCAGGTAGAGGTAGCGAAAGATCGCGTAGATGACGAACGGAATGGTCAGCATCAACATCGGGTAGGGCTCCTGCGGCGCGACAGGAGCGAGGAAGGCCGTAACACTGTAGGCCATGATGATGCTGGCCGTCACGATGGCCATCATCTGGTCGAGCATGGGCACGGAGTACTCGGCGAGGATGCGCCGGTGCTCACCCGCGCCATTCTCCAGGAGGATCAACTCGTGGCGGCGCTTGCCAATGCCCAGAAAGAGCGCCAGGAGCAGCATGCAGAGCAGCAGCCAGGGGGTGATCAGCACGCTAATCACCACCGCGCCGCCCACCGCCCGCAAGACGAAGCCCGCGGCCAGCACGAGAATATCCAGAATGACCACGTTCTTGAGCCAGTAGGAGTAGAGGAAACCCTGAATCGCCACATACGTCGCCAGCACGCCGAGGAAGGCCGTGCCCGGACCAACGGCATAGGCGAGCGGTATCGCGATCGCGATCAGGACGGTGGCCGCGACGATGCCGACAGTAGGGCTGAGGCGCCCGGAGGCAAAGGGCCGGTGGCGCTTCTTGGGATGGGCGCGATCCTTCTCGATGTCAACCAGATCGTTGACCAGATAGATCGCGCTCGCAGCCAGACAGAAAGCCACAAAGGCGCCACACACCCGCAGCAGCGGCCCCGGCCCCACACTGGTGTCCCAGAAGCGCCACAGCCGTTCTTCGGAAAAGGCCAGGGCCGCGAAGACGAAAACGTTCTTGACCCACTGGCGCGGGCGCATCGCGCGCGCCAGCTCGCGCAGCATCCCGGCGTAAGACAGGCTCGTGGCGCTGATGGCGCCTTCGGAGGATACCTTGCTCATAGCTCCTGGTGTTTGGGGCGCGACATGGCCCACCGTTGGCAGCCGGAAGAATCGTCTGATTGTACCCGATCGGTCAGGAGGGCGTCAACTGCGGCGCACAACCCGGGCGAAGGGGAACGTGCAGAACGTTTCGTCGCACCCCCGCTCAATCATCACCTTGACAGACTCCCACCATCAGGCGTAGACTCCTGCCTATGCACGAATTGCTGATCGCCACCCATAACCCCGGCAAGCTGCGCGAGTTCGCGGCGATCTTCGAAGGTCTGAACCTGACCCTGCGCTCCCTCGACGATGTGGGGATCACGGAGGAGGTGGCCGAGACGGGCGAGACCTTCGCGGCCAACGCGATCCTCAAGGCCCAGGGCTACATGGCCCTGAGCGGGCTGCCCACCCTGGCCGACGATAGCGGCCTGGAAGTGGCTGCGCTGCACGGCGCGCCCGGGGTTCACTCGGCGCGCTACGGGGGCCTGCAGGGCGAGGCGCAGTTGCGCTATCTGCTCGACCAGCTCAAGGACGTGCCCTGGCACGCCCGTCTGGCCCGCTTCGTCTGCGTGATCGCCCTGGTTCGCCCGGGGCATCCGCCCGAACTGGTCGAGGGCACCCTCCCCGGCGTCATTGAGTTCGAGCCGCGGGGGTCGGGCGGCTTTGGCTACGATCCGCTGTTCTACGTGCTCGACGAGAACTGCACCCTGGCCGAGATGCCCGCCGAACGCAAGAATCGCATCAGCCACCGGGCCATCGCGGCGCGCGCCGCGCGCAACATCCTCGAACGCTGGATGCTTGAAGATGATCCGCATCTGTGAACGACGGTTTCTGATATTTACCGCAGAGGCGCCGAGGACGCGGAGAACCGCGGAATCCGTTTCGGGCCGCGCCATCTCCAGCTAAACCGCGCCTGGATGGCAGCGGCTGACGTGCGTCAGAAAACTTCGTTCACGGCCATTCCGCAGTCGAGACGTGATCCGCACCTCCGGGGTATCGCATGACTCTGACCATCACCGCGCTGGCCTCGGGGAGCAATGGCAACGCCCTGCTGGCGCGCCACGGCGACGCCGCGGTGCTCATTGACTGCGGCGTCGCGCTGCGGACCCTGGAGGCCCTGTTGCGCTGCCAGGGATTGAGCGCCAGCCAGATCAACGCCGTGCTCCTCACCCACGAGCACGGCGACCATAGCCTGGGCGTGGCGGCCCTGGCGCGGCGCCACGGCGTACCCGTGGTCTGTAATCGCGCCACGCGCGAGGCCCTCGGCCCCGCGTTGCAGGGCCTGGCCGTCGAGGAGTTGCCGGTCGGCGAACTGGCGGCAATTGGCCCGTTCGAGGTGCGCAGCTTCCCCGTGGCCCACGACGCCGCCGAGCCAGTAGGGCTGCGCCTGAGCGCCGGGGGCGCGACCGTGGCCGTCGCCGTGGATCTGGGCAGTTGGGACGATGCCACCGTGGCGGCCCTGCGCGGCGCCGACCTGCTGGTGGTGGAGGCGAACCACGACCGGGAGTTGCTGCGCGCCGCTCCCTACCCGCTGGCGATCCAGCAGCGGATCTGCGGCGCGCGCGGGCACCTCGACAACGTGCAGTGCGGCGCATTGCTGGCCCGCGCCTGCGCTGGCGCCGTCTGCGATGTGTGGCTGGCCCACCTGTCGGCGCAGACCAACTCGCCGCAAGTGGCCCTGGCAGGGGTGCGGCGCGTGCTGGATCTGGCCGGCGTCACCGGGGCGCGGCTACGGGCGCTGCCGCGCCGCGCCGCGCCCGGGGCTGGCGGCGCGCCGACCTGGAGCGCCGAAGAGCGCACGCTGGTGCAGCGAAGCCTGTTTTAAGCACTGAGGGGGTGGGTATGGCTATGCAACCGATGGAGTTTATCTGGTTCAACGGGAAACTGGTGCCCTGGAACGAGGCGCGCATCCATGTCATGGCGCACGTGGTGCACTACGGCTCGAGCTTCTTCGAGGGCATCCGCTGCTACGAGACGCCGCGCGGCCCGGCGATCTTCCGGCTGACGCCGCACATCCGGCGCCTGATCGACTCGGCGCGGATCTACCGCACCGAGGTGCCCTATACGCTCGATCAACTGGTTGCGGCGGTAAAAGAGACGGTGCGGGCCAATCGCCTGAAGGCCGGCTACATCCGTCCGGTGGTCTACCGCGGCCTGGGCGAGATCGGCGTCAATCCGCAGCGTAACCCGGTCGAAGTGGCCATCGCTACCATTGAGTGGGGCAGGTACCTCGGCGCCGAGGCCATGGAACAGGGCGTGGATGTCTGCGTGGCCTCGTGGCGCCGTTTCGCCCCCAATACCCTGCCCGCCCTCTCCAAGGCCGGCGGCAACTATCTCAACTCCCAGTTGATCAAAATGGAGGCCCTGGCCAACGGCTACGCCGAAGGCATCGCCCTTGACCATCAGGGGCAGGTGAGCGAGGGCAGCGGCGAGAACCTCTTCCTGGTGCGCGATGGGGTGGTGTACACCCCGCCGGTGGCCTCGTCCATTCTCAGCGGCATCACCCGCGATACCGTCATTACCCTGCTGGGCGAACTGAACATCCCTGTGCGCGAGGAAGCCATCCCCCGCGAAATGCTGTATATCGCCGACGAGTTGTTCTTCACCGGCCCCGCCGCCGAAGTGACGCCGATCCGCTCCGTCGATCGCATTCCGGTGGGCCAGGGACGGCGCGGGCCGGTCACCGCCGCGGTGCAGGCGGCCTTCTTTGGCGTGGTGCAGGGTGAACGCGAGGACCGCTACGGCTGGCTGGAGTACGTTGGGGAGTAGCAGTTGCGCCCCTCCTGCCATTCGGCTATAATGAGGACGGCCAGTGTCCTCTGGCGGGACACTGGCCTTTTCTGATGTACGTTCGTAATACTAGTATTGCAACGAAACTCTGTCTCGGTTGGGGTTTGGGGGCCCGTGGCCCCCGGTCCCTCTCATTCAGAAGCTCGCCGGACGCATCACTTAGCGTGCTTTCATCATGGTGCGCATGCAGCGCGTACATATACGGACCTGAACCGTCTTGCCGTCAGCGGCTACAATGGTCGTCTTCTGCACATTGGGGCGCCACATCCGGTTGGTTCGCCGCTTGGAGAAGCTGACATTGTGACCAAACGACGGCTTTTTTCCACACATTTCACATGTAGCCATGGCTCCTGATCTCCATAGAGATTAGCGTTTTTCTATCTCCGCGAGACTATACCATACCGCGGCTCCTTTGGCAAACCGGCAGGCTTGAGAATGGCGAAGATCAAAGTTGTCACCGATGGTTCCGCAGACATCCCGCCCGACCTCGCGCGGGAGCTTGACATTGAAGTGGTGCCGCTCATCGCCCACGTCAATGACCGGGCGTACCGCATCGGCATTGATGTCAGCGATGAACTGCTGTATGAGTCGCTGGGAGGCTGGCAGCGTTTCAAGGTCTCTTCGCCTTCGGCCACGCAGTTTGAGCAGATCTACCGGCAGTGGATCAGCGAGGTGGATCATATTTTTTCCATTCACCTCGGCGCCCGGCTCGGCAGTTGCCTGGCAAACGCCGTGGCGGCCCGCAGCCGCCTGCCGGCCAGCACCACGCGCCTGGAGTTGATTGATAGCAAGTCGGCGTCGATCGGTACAGGCTCCGTGGCGATCGCCGCGGCGCGCGCCGCGCGGGAGGGGGCCACGCCCGAAGAGGTCAGCCGGCTCATCCACGCAACCATCCGCCATACCCATGCGGTATTCTTTGTGGATACCATGGAGTACCTCGAACAGAGCGGCCGCCTGACGATTGCTGGCTCGGTGCTTGGCTCGATGCAACGGATCAAGCCGCTCATGATCCTCGATGAAGGCGAAATTGTGCCCTACGAGCGCACCCGCACCCGCGCCAAGGCCCTTGAGGGTCTCTTTACCTTCGTCGAGGACTTCCCCCGCGTCCAGGAGGTGACGGTGCTCTACGCCACTACACCCGAGGACGTTGAGAAGTTGCTGGAGAAAATCGCCCCCGTGTTTCCGCGCGACCAGGTGCAGTGCGTGCGTTTTGGCCCCGCCGTGGCCGCCCATCTGGGGCCGGGGGCCATGGGGGTGGTGGTCTTTGAGGGGTTGGAAGAGTAGGGCCGAAGCGCCAGCGTAGCCGGCGCTTCGGCCCTTCTCCCGCGATCACCTATGCGCGATCGGGAGCACATCATTCGCCTCGGGAAGACCCTGGCGGCCGAACTGCGCCGTGGCTGCGATGACGGGTCGGTGGAGGGCGGCCTGGAGCAGTTCCTGGCCGCCTGGCGCGCCGCCGCCAACGGCGATCTGGCCGAGCCGGCCGTGCGCTCCACCCTCGAGTTGCTCGCCGACTATGGCCGCCAGCCGGTGCTCGAACGGCGCCTGCGGGTCACCCGGGCCCTCGAGTTGCTGCGGGCGCTGTTCCGCCAGCCGCCACCCGAGGCGCCGTCGCCGGCGCCGCCTGCCCCGCGGCGCCGCGCCACACGCCCTGCCCGGCCCGCGCCAATCACCCGCGCGCCGACCCTCGCCGACCCGCTGGAGGTCCTGCCCGGGGTGAGCCAGCGCGACGTGCATGCCTTCCGCCGCCTGGGCCTTCGAACGGTCGAAGATCTCCTCTATCACTTCCCCCACCGCTACGACGACTACAGCGCCCGCAAGACCATCGCCGAGTTGAGCATCGGCGCCGCCGAAACCATCGTCGGCGAGGTGACCGATGTGCGCCTCGCCGGCGGCGCCCGCAGCCGGGTCGAAGTGCTGGTGAGCGATGCCAGCGGCTCGGTGCGGGCCGTCTTTTTCAACCAGCCCTGGCTCGCCAGACAACTGACAATCGGGCGCATGATCGTACTGAGTGGCAAGGTGAGCACCTACAATGGCCTGCGCCAGTTCACCAGCCCGAAGTGGGAACCCTATGCCCCCGACGGCGACACCATCCACACCGGGCGGCTCGTCCCCGTCCACCGGCTGACCAGGGGCTTGATTGACCGTAATGCGCGCCGGGTCATCAAACAGGTCATTGATGCGGTTACGCCAATCGTGCCTGACCATCTGCCGGAGGCGGTGCGCCAGCGGGCCGACCTGATTCCGCTGGGGGAAGCCCTGGCGCAGATCCATTATCCCGATGACCAGCAGCGCCTCGACCGGGCCCGCCGGCGGCTGGCCTTCGACGAGTTTCTTTTCATTCAGCTTGGCGTGTTGCAGCGCCGCCTGCTCTGGCAGAGCGAGATGGGTTACGCCATGCGCTTTCTGCCCGAGGTGCAGCAGGAACTCCTGGCGGCCCTCCCCTTCAGCCTCACCGGGGCGCAGGAGCGGGCGTTGCAGGAGATCTTCGCCGATATGGCCCGGCCCGTGCCAATGGCGCGCCTGTTGCAGGGCGACGTCGGCTCGGGCAAGACGGTGGTCGCCGCCGCCGCCCTGGCCCAGGCCATCGGCAACGGCTTCCAGGGGGCCATGATGGCCCCCACTGAGATCCTCGCCGAGCAGCACTACAAGGGTCTCAAAAAGCTCCTTGGCCGCGTGCCCGTGCCCCGGGAGGCCAGGGCCGCCGCCGAAGGCGAGGATTGGAAGGAGCGCCTCGACCCTGCCGAGGCCGCCCGTCTGGCCGAGATCAAGGCCCTCCTCGGGATGACCGACGCCGAGGATATGGGCGGAAAGGGTATTCGGGTCGCCCTCCTCACCGGCAGCCTGGGGACGCGCGAACGCCGGCGCGTGCTCGAAGGCGTCGCCGAGGGCGAGATTGATCTGGTCGTCGGCACCCACGCCCTGCTCACCGACCACGTGCGCTTCCGGTCCCTGGGCCTGGTCGTGGTGGACGAACAGCATCGCTTTGGCGTGGAACAGCGCCAGCGCTGTCTCTTATACACATCT